>JANLHP010000023.1 GCA_024654445.1 Candidatus Curtissbacteria bacterium
TTGAAAAGAGTTTCTGCCATCTTTGCCACATTTCTCGCGATCTTCTTATTCGTCGTTCTCCCAGCAAACGCTCAAACTCCACGAACACAAACAATCTGGACACAATCCGGTGAAGGAGTAAACGTAATTCCATATGTCGAGGGTGGGCGCAGGTGGGCATTTGTAGACTTCGAAAGTAAAGCTTTCAGCAATATTCAATACGTCTACTTCAACTTTACATATGACCACTCGGGTCCAGGCAAAAAAGGTGGAGTAGAGGGAAGCTTTATTCCTGGCAACGAAACCGTCAAACACTACAACGGCGTACCATACATCAGAAGAGCTTTGATATTCGGAGCGTGTTCCAGAAATGTCTGTACTTACGAACCCAATCCAAAAAACGTAAAGCTGACGGTTAACACGAAGATGAAATCAGGCCCAGTCGATCAGTACACAAGAATTCTAAACGTCCCTAACTAAAAGTCTTTCTCTCTCACTCTTATTGTTCGAGCATAGCGAGAACTTACCTTAAAGACTATATAATTTTGGCGGTAACTTCTCACTAAAGTTCGAAGAAGAAAAAATTAGCTCAATACTTTTGTAAATCTTCGTTCCCTTGGGAAAATCTTTGTGGAAGGCCGGAAGTATTTGCGGGTCCGACTGCCTGATACGTGCTTTTAACAAAATCGCTAGCAACACCTAAAACTCCTGCTTCTTTTGTGCTCAGGCCGCTCGTATTGACGTCATAACTGGCTTGTCCGCCGGAAACAGTCAGGATTATGTGTCCTTTTCCCGAAGAAGGAACCAGTTTAACTCCTGATCCAGTTGTTGTGGCTACGAATCCAACCGGATAAGCAATCTTAAACCCCAAAGTGTCGTCCTGAAATACTGAATACCTTGGCACAACGTTCTTCATAGAAATTCCCTTTTCGGCCTCGTATACCTCCTTCAACTTCTCAATCTCGGCAGAAGGAGAACTTTTACTTACTTGCTCATTTCCACTATCTTTTGTCCCCAAATTCTTTTGAGCAAAAGCAAGCGCGGCAACGACAATCAGGAAAACTAGTATTACGGAACCAATACTTTTTCTGTTCCTAGGAACAGAATGAATTACTTGAGATTCTCGTTTTTTAGCCGTACGACGTCGAGGCTTTACTTTTGCGGCCATACTAAAAATATAACACTAATTTTAAGCCGTTGATATACCCACCTCTCCTTCTCATTTTATTCTCCCCCGTCATCCTCGCGAAAGCGAGGATCTAGATTCTCGATCTAGTCGAGAATGACAAAGCCTACTTGTGTCATTCTGAGCCTCTCGGCTGTCACTCTGAGCGCAGCGAAGAGTCTCGAGATAAACTCCGCGAAGGGTCTAGATATAATAAGGAAGGCTGTGGAGCGATCTAAGCTTGCCAAATCCAAAAAACAAAAAGCCCTCGAAAGACTAAATTTCTAACCCTTTTTTCATAAATGGTCATAGATAGTTAGAGATGTTCAGACATAGTCACAGATAGTATAATATGGTTATGCTGAAACGTTCCGAACAAGTTTCTGAATACGAGCTACCCGTTAAAATCAACGCGCAAAAAGACGGCGGGTATGTTGTTACATGCCCAAAGTGGGCTGACTGCTTTGCTCAAGGGGACACCATTGAAGAAGCCATTTTAGAAATTACGGCTGTTGCTCAATCCCTTATCGAACTTTATAAAGAAGAAGAGCTTTCAATCCCTCTAAAACCTCAGAAAAATAAAAGAGTCAGCAACTCCTTAATTCTGCCTGTTATAGTGGCAGCATGAAGCACTATCATATTGAGAAGTAATCAAAAAAGCTCGCAAAGCTGGCTTCGTTTTTCGTCGAAATACGGGCGGAACGCATGAAATTTGGTGGAACGAGACCAAGCGTAAAACTTGCGTTATTCCTCATCACCATGAAATCAAACAGGGAACCCTTAAAAGCATTATTAATCAAATGGGATTATCTGAAGAAGAATTTAAAGATCTTTAAGCAAAATTAACCCTCCCGAAAAACAAAAAGCCCTCGAAAAATTATAGATCCTCGTCTTCAAAAACATCACACTTTATGACATATCACAACATGTGATGTTTTCGTGGCTAAAAAAGTCTATATAACATCACAAATTACGGCATATGCGCAATTTGTGATGAATTCTGAAATCCAGCCTAAAGTTCAATATCAGCCTTCGTCTTCGACGAACCTGATATATCAGAGGGGCGAAGCGATCTGATGATATAGTTTGAACTAATGAACCAAGGACACAGAGGTTTTTAACAAACTACTTGATTCCTTAGCTCACTTTATAGAATAATAAATGTCCATGTTAACTGACGACGATGAAAAGAAAATTAGAAGCATCGTAAACGAGGTAGTAGAGACTTCTACCGAGTCAATGAGAGCGTCTCTGGTGAATATAGAACAAGACCGTAAAATCCTCAAAGACATTTGGGAGTTCGTAAAAGCTCATTCAGTCCAGCTAAAAGACCACGAGGAAAGAATCTCCAGCCTCGAATCTTCCTCTAAAGTATCCTGATATAATTCCCCCATCCGAATTGCGTTGGTCCACGACGTCATTCATCAATTACAAAACTGCTCTTCGTGTATAGGTTAATGATCAAACGTACTTTTCATTAACCTTCGTATTCTTTTATTTGCTTTTCTTCTCAACCAAGGACTCACGTGCTTGTTCCAACCTCCACCGCCTGCTCTTTGCGCCCATTTCAAATATTTAATGGATAAGCTATGCATAGGTTACATTTTAACATCTAAAAAGTAGTATAATTCACCTGATGAAAAATCAAAAAGTCAAAAAAGTATTGAAATATACTGTTGTTTTTGAACCGGCAGAAGAAGGTGGTTATGTAGCGTCCGTGCCTGCTTTGCCTGGTTGTTTAAGTCAAGGCGAATCTTTTGAGGAAACAACAAAGATGATCAAGGACGCAATTTCCGGATACCTAACTGTTCTTAAAGAAAAGGGACAAGAAATTCCCAAAGAATCTGAAGAGGTAATCATCTCCAAAGTCGAAGTCTTTCAACCCAGTGTTTAAATGCCTAAACTCCCAATTGTTATGCCTAACAAAGTTGTTAAGGCACTCAAAAGAGGTGGTTTTGTAGAAGCGAGACAAACAGGTAGCCATCTTATTTTGTGGCACCCCGATACCAAAAGAATAGTTTCTATTCCAATTCATAGCAAAACCCTTAAAAAGGGTCTACTTTCAGGGATCATTAAAGAGGCGAATTTAACCCTGGAAGATTTTCTCAAACTTCTCAAGTAATGTCTTCTTCTCAACCCAGAATAGCTTTAATACATGATGACTTCAATATAGAAGTATTTTTATTTAGGCTGTGAGGATAGGACAATCACATACTAGCAGATGCACGTTTTTTGTCAATAGGTAAGCGCTATTTAATCCAAAAATTCAATAAAATTCAGTCCGAATAAGGTTAAACTAAAATCTTTTCCTGAACCTCCGCCTATTGTTGCAGTGTTCACCTTAATGTTCAGGATACCTAACGAAGTCAATTCGGCAAGTCTTTCAGTTACTTTCGCTCTCTCGTGGATCTCCCGTGTTTGCGCCCGTTTAAGAGGCTCTGAAGGCCAACCCTCTTGGTTAGGAATACCGTACTCCTCTTTCACTTTGGGCGTGTCTGGCTTGTAATTATCATAGAGCCACTTTTCCAAAGGACTCCAAAAGGACTCCTGCAATAGAAGGTGTTCGTGCCACCAGTCTTTACTCCTATCAGGGTGAACTTGTGTATTTTCCGTAACCCTTTCAGTAATTTCACCCTCAATCTTAGGAAGCATCTCCTTTTTCCAAAAAACCAAAAACTCCAAAGAATCCAGGCTTATTCTCGAGAAACAATCTTGCAATCTTTCCAGTTCATATTTATCTTTCTCTTCACTTTGAGTATAGCCAAGTATTACTTTTTGCAGAAATTCCTTCTTTGTTTTTAGTCGCTCTTTCAGATAACCATCAAGAAAAACCAAAAAGGCTTTCTTGAAGCCATCCGTTTTTACAATTTCTTCAGAAAACTCGTCCGGATGTTCATTTATGAACTTGGTTATATCGTTGAGTTCATCCTGATTTGCCGCTAAATAAACACCGTACAAGCCTACGGCACTCAATAAAATTGATTCCCAATTAGGATTACCGGCCAGGAAAGAAAGCAAAGGGGGAACTATATTTGGAAAAGCAGAAAAAGACAAAGCATTTCCCACCCTCTCAACCAACGCTTTTTTAGTAGTAGAAGCCATCAAGAGAGAATTATCAAGAAAAACAGCAAGATTTTCAATTCACCTGTTTTTCTTTCGGATTGAGAAAGTAGGGTATGCCTAAAGGTTCGTCTGTTATTTCATCTGCATCCGGGAAAATTTTATTGATCGGGTTTTCATCAAAAACGTCTTTTAAGTCTTCCCCGACCAAGTGTGTATATCTGTTATGGGTTTTAAAACTTGTATGACCCACAGCCTTCATTATTTTCATAGTATCTATATTTGCTTTGTGGCTTTCTGTAATGAAACTATGCCTAAACGTGTGTAAGTGGATACTTTTGTCATATCCCAAAAGAGCCAATCTTTTTTTAAGTTCATCTCTATATTTTTGAGGGGAAGCCATAGCGCCTTCCTTCGTAGCAAAAACAAAGTCATAAGGCTTAGCGTTTCGTTCATCAAGCCAACTTCTTAGCCTTCCTCTCATTATTTTTGGAATCCACAGTGTTCTGATTTTTCTCCCTTTACCCAAGACCCTAAAAGTATTATTCTCAAAATTCACATCCTGAACCCTCAATCGCAACGCTTCTATGCGCCTAAGTCCGCATCTACCAAGGAACTCGAAGAAAAAATCATACTCCCTTCTATCGATATAACTGTGATACTTGCTCCAAACTCTTGGGCAGTCCACGATTGCATTTATCTGACTGACAGAGAGAAGAATAGGCGAGAAAGGTTCATCCTTCATTGATTTCAAGTACAAGAACAACTCTTCTTTAATAAGTCCTTCGTCAAAAAGGTATCTAAAAAAACACTTTAATGTGGCAATCGCGGAGTTTACTGTGGCAGGCATACGGCCTTTTTGATAATAATCGATAAACCTATCGTTATTTTTTCTCGTTATTCTTTTCCGTCTCAACCAACTGCGGTAGTATCGTAGATTATCAGCGTGCCTGCTAATAGTGAGAGGGGACAACCTAATACGTCTTTTGGCATTTAAAAATCTTTGTATTATTTCTGTTTTTAACTTCATAATAAAAACCCTCGCCTCGGGGACAGCCAAAACGAGAGTTTTTATTTGTCCCCGATTTTTGCCTTTAAAAAAAGGACGGTAATTTGTCTAGGCCAGAACAAAAAGTTCTGATTGTCTAGGCAAGTTACCGTCCTATTGAAAGGGTTTGGAGTTGCTAGGTTATCTAATTATTATGTTAAGGGCTGAAATTGTCTCAAGTCAAATTTTTGTAAATCTTCCTAAATAAAAATAGTTTTTGCTATTGGCGAGATGAGTTGAACTTAGAAATTTTTTCCTCTATTCCATCAATCCTCTTGGTAACATCGGAGGCGTCATAAGCATCTAGCCAACACCTGCTTAAAAATCCCATCGAACTACCAACTTGAACGGGTACGCCTCCTGCCCATACACCGTTTATCACCTTTCCTAAAAAGACTTTTACATCCTCCGGTGATTCTATTTTTACATTCTTGCCGTATATACCTCTAAGACTCCTGTTCTCCCCACCCTTTTGAGAAGCAAATAGGGCATTGTCGGCTTGATCTGGATCGTGACGGAAGCAATAATCCTTGCCTTTTTGCGCAAAGGCTCTGCATTTTCGGTTATCACCGAGTAACTTTTGACATTTCATTATTCAGTTTCAATTTTAGGTTCCGGTACGCAAAATATTATTGCTGAAAAGCCTGGCTGGTCAATGCCTTTTGGCTCTGCCACTTCAATTCTGTTACCGTCTTCTTCTAAATAGAACTTGCCACTTTCTTTGACATAAAAAGGTACTGGCTTAAAAGGTGTTTGATTAGTGCCCACCAACTTATCAACTTTATTATTAAGTTGTTTAATCTGTGTGGATCTCATACTACTTAGTTGTTGTGGGGGTACTGTTTATTTTTTCGCTCACCTAATTATCAGAGGCAGTTCTGTCTTAAGTCAACTTATTAAGGCTATTTAAAGAGATCTTTTAGAGGGACTTTAAGCACTTTAGAAATTTTTTCCAAAGTATCCGTTGATGGGTTTCGTTCCCCTCGCTCTATGTACCCTACGTAAGCCCTATTGAGGCCGGCCTCTCCGGCAAGATCTTCTTGCGTGACACTTTTATCCTCCCGGATCTGCCTGATTCTTTTACCTATTTTTTTAGAAACTGCCGATACTTGCACTATGCTTACAGTTTCTTAAAATCTTTACTGCCAGTCGACTTACTGGTAGTATAGATTTTGAAATGTTAAGTGAGAAGTTACAACCACATTTTGATAAAAAAACACACATCTATTTTGAGTTTTTGAAAGGTGTACTTGTTGGAGGACTCCTGGTATCCGCAATTTTTCTACTTCAGGACTTTACTTGCCTTACAACTGGCTCTTGTGTTGAAGAAGCGAGTATAGGTGAAGACCCACAATGTGAAACTGATAACTTTGGTCGCTTTGGAGAAAAAATTAGGAACTGTAATACCGGCTATGACACCCGGATAATTTCACGAGGAGAATACATCGCAAATAACATCAAGTTTGGTTTCGTAGTTGGCTCTCTAGGGCTTGGAATAATTCTTGGAGGAATTTTAGCGGAAAGAAAAAGAAGAAAAATGTTTTATGAGTAGTCAAACAAATTTTGAGCAATTTGTTAAAGAACTGTCAGATTTTAGGCAAATATCTGAAACAAAAATTTTACATATGGTCGTGCAAGTCGTTGTCAAAATGTATCGTTTTTTAACAAAAGATTTGGATGCGGTCGACGTTGTTATTTTAAACAGAGGGAAGACCCAAATCTATAAAGGCAATAATGAAGTATCAGTCTCAAACAAACACAAAAACCTTATTGTTTGGGCTACCTTTAGATTTTTAGAAAGTAAGGTTTTAGCCAATTTAAAAATAAACTGATAAAAGATGGACAACACTTGGCTTACGGAAGACCTTAAACAAGACGTTCGCAAACATTTTGAACCTAGGTACAAAAGAAAACTACCGGATTCGGAAGTTGAAGAAATTGCAAAAAACTTAACTGAATTTATAGAGCATTACCTGAAATTCAAGTGGAGACAACTAAATACTAAGACAAAATAATATGGTTTCCCGAAAACTGATAGAAGAACTGCAAAATATAATGAAAGAGGAGTATGGTGCTGATATGACTTATGCGGATGCGGACAGTTTTGGCAATAAACTGGTAAGTTATTTTGGTTTGCTTGCTAAGATAGATTACGAAAGCAAAAAGAAAGCAAAGGAGTTAAGCAAGAAATGACAATATCCGTTCCGGAAGCCAGAAAAATGATGGGAAAAGAAGCAAGTAAATACTCCGACGAGCAGGTGGTGGAAATGGTAGGCACTTTAACTGTTCTAGCCGATTTAGCAATTGATAGTTGGCTTGCTAAAACCCCAAATGAAAGAAAAGATTGGATCAAGAAACACGATAATAAGCCTGTTTAAAATGAAAAAACTCTATTTAGACATTGATGGAGTAATTCTTAACAAAGACTTATCACCGGCAAACCATTTAAAAGAGTTCCTCGAGAGAGTGCTTCCCAAGTATGATGTATATTTTCTTACCACCCACTGCAAAGGTGATGCAGAATATACCTTAAACTACCTCTCAAGGTTACTAGACCAGGAGATAATTGAACTACTCAAAACTGTGAAGCCAACAACCTTCGACAGGTTAAAAACGGAAGGGATAGATTTTAATTCGGAGTTCATATGGCTGGACGACTACTTATTCGATTCCGAAATTGCAGAGTTAGAAAAGCACGGGGCTAAGGATTCGTGGATCAAAGCCGATCTGAAAAATGATCCGGATTTTCTGAAACATTTCATTCAGGGTAGTGTTTCACAAGCCACGCCGTCGTGATCTTGGTCTAACTTGTGAGGATCGCTTGAAGGGCCACCTTGCGCGACAAAGAAAGACTGCGCTTCCGCGTGTGTTGAAAAATCCCCGCAGTCTTTATCGCCACCTGTATAAGTTGATGTTCCAGTAGTTGGTTGCTTTTGAGTTGCCGTTGGCTTGGGACTAGGTGAAACTTTTGAAGTGCCGGTGGCGGGTGATGGGCTTGCAGTTGAACATTTTCCCCATAAGCCCGATTTATTGCTTTTAGCGTCCTCTTGAGCCTTTGAAAATACGTCCTGCTTTTTAGTGTCAGGAGGATATGCAGTTGCCTTGGCAAAGCCATCTTTAACTAGAACTTCGTTTACAAAAACATCCCCAACAAATACGTAACGCAAAAGCCTTTGATACTGGTCAGTTTCTGAAACATCCTTTTCTACCCTTATTTCCTTACCTTCTACTAATTCTCTATTCTTTTGGGTCGCTTCCTTCGAGTAGCACTCGACAGGCTTGCTTGGATCAGAGGTCTCCGGCGTATCTATGCCTATGTATCTGATCGTTTTACCACCCTCAACTTGAATTGTGTCTCCGTCAACTACTTTTGTAACTTTATACTTTTCTTCAACCAGTTCGTTTTGGGCGGGGGAAGCAACTGGCGATTCTTCATTTTGGGTTTCTGCATCAGACGCAACCTTGTTAGGCGATTCACCGGTTAAACCTATCAATACGAAAAGAATAATCGCTAAAACACCAAAGAATATAGAGAGTCTTTTTCTAGGGCTATTGCTTCCGGCGGTAAGTCTTAAAAATAAATGCGGCTTTATTAAGCCCACTACTAGAGCAATAGGCGTAAGCATTAGGAGTATCACAAAAAACACGGCCATATTGCTGGTAATTATAGACTCAACACAAATTATAGTAAAATAAAGTCGATGCCCACGATTTGTGGGTTTTTTGTTTTTGCACATTAAAAACTGGCCGGGATAAAACGCCCCTCCCAAATTTTTGGGCTAACTTAGCCTAGATCCTCCTCCCGATTTTTTTCTTGAAGAATCGGGCGGGGAGATCTAGGCGGTTTCCCACTATAAAAATGAAGGGAGGTGTTGATGATGGTAAGATTTGAAGTCTTCCGAGATAGGGCAGGATATTATCGTTGGCGGCTTGTTGCTGCGAACGGTGAGATTGTCGCTACTGGCGAGGGTTACGACTCTAAGCAGGGTGCGGCGAGATCCGCCTATCGTATCAAGGAACTTGCTCCAATCGCTTCTGTTATTGAGGTGTAAGGGATGAGACTCCTTCCCGGTCAGTTTTTTTACAATATGAAATTCGCAGATACATTATTACTAACGGGTGCCGGTTATTCTGCAAACTTCGGCGGATTCTTAGGTAGAGAGATGTGGTCTTGGATTTTTAACAATTCCAAATTAAATAATGCCGGCAGTCTAAAGAGAAGTCTCCGCAACAAATTTGACTTTGAGGCTATTTATTCAGAAGTTTTTGACGAAAGAAGTAACCTACCTTCTCACGAGACGGAAATTTTTAAGGAAGTGGTAAATGAGGCTTATCTCGCTATGGACGCTGTAATTCAAACAGGATGGGACAACCTTCCCATACATCACGCAGATGCAACTAAGTTTTTAGGTCAATTTATAGAATCGGACGGAGGTACTTGTTTCACCCTAAATCAAGACCTTGCGATGGAGAAAAGATTTGGATGGAATACTTTTGGGCCGCTAAGCATAAGATATAAGGGCAATTGGGGCAGTTTAGATCTTAATGACCTAGATTCAACAGACAAGGTTTTACCTACGGCTGACGAAATTGATAAATACAAAACAGAAGCAGAAAACTCTAGTCGTCGGTACATTAAATTACACGGCTCTCTCAATTGGATAAGTCAGGATGGGAGTGATAGCAAGGTTATTGGAATCAATAAAATGACCACCATAACCAAAATCCCTCTTCTGAAGTGGTATTTCGACCTGTTTAAGGAAGCAATTTCTACCGGTGATAAAAGGTTGGTAATAATTGGATACGGCTTTCGAGACGACCACATAAATTCGCTCCTAGCAGAAGCCTGCGAGAAAAATAACCTCAAGTTGTATATCATTTCTCCAACCGACCCGGTTTCCTTTCAGGAAGATTTACTTTATAGAGGGCAGGGGGCTCTTAGGAGTGAAGACCCGCTTCGTTCTAAAATTTGGAACGGTGTTTATGGCTACTTTCCGTATAAATTCAGCGAATTATTTCCTAGCCCACAAATAACTTCGAATCCGAAACTAGCAGAAATTCACCAAGCGTTATTCTCATCCTTTGCGTTAAATTGATGACAAAATTCAAAAAGTATTCAGAGCAACAATTTGCGACTTATCTCGACAATTTGGGTTTATATTGGGAATACGAACGTGATTGGGAGGGCAAAAACCCGGACTTCACAATTTATTCGGACATTTCAAAAAAGAGAATTGTTGCCATCGCCGAGATAAAGGAAATTGATCATACAAAGGGTGAAAAGGAAATCTTAAAGAAAACGAATTTCTTGTCCCGAAGCGGCCATCCCAACACTAGTGAAAGAAAGAAAATACACGAAGTAAGGGAGCAGTTCAAGGTTGTTAGAAATTATCCCTGTCTTTTAATAATTAAAGACCTTACAGCCCCTCCTAAGCCTCCAATTTTGACCCTTGCTTCGATGCTTGGAGACCTATCTATCTCTTTTCCAGTCCGCGTTCCTGGTAAGAAGCCTGTGGGCAAAACATTTAATTTTTTCGGTAAGCAAGGAAAAATGATTGACCAAAAAGGGAATCGTAAGCAAAACACTACTATTACTGCAATAGGCTATATAGAAACTATTAAACCAGATGTAATTCGGAGTGGATTTGACAAAATGATGCCCAAAATTATTAAAGAGATCGGTGGCGTGTCTGATGAAGCACACACAAATCTTTATTTAGAAAAAGCGCAGAAATTGGAGAATAGACTAACCAAAAAAGGATTTGATCTCGACAAGACCGCTATTGGTGTAAGTTTTACATTAAATCCTTTTCGGAAAAAAAGGTTTCCGAGATCTTTTTTTGCTAATAAATATTCGCGTATATTTAGATATTCTCCATCTAAAAGCAGAATATTATTAGATTATGATTGGAGCAAAGTATAGATTAGGCGAAGTTGCCTGGTTTAGTAGTCATAATGTCTAAAAAACAAAAACTAGCAGAGGAGGAAATTAAAAACTTCACCGAATTTATCGACCTTTTACAGGAAGAGACGGAAAGGCAAAAGCATATGTCCGAAAAGGAAAAAAAGGACAATGCAGTTAAGATGGGGGATATTTATTATTAAGACTCTCGAAGATGAAGGGTCTTTTGTGCTGGCTCTTTGTCTATTTGCACAGGTTTTAAGTTTAACGGGTGGGATTCAATAACATTTTTTAAATCATCAACAACAAGGTGCGTATATTTAAGAGTTGTATTCAGGCTTGCGTGGCCTACTATTCTAGCAACTTTTAGTGCCGGGGCTTCAGCCTTTATCAACTCTGTAATGAAACAATGGCGAAGCAAGTGCAAGTGGACTCGCTTTTTAATGCCAAGAATCTTTGCTCTAGTCTTCATCTCATTGATAAAAGTGTGAGCCTCGATCCTTCTACCGTCTTTATGAAAGGACTTAAAAAGAGGCTCTTCCGGTTTTGCATTGCGGTTTTCTAGCCACTCTTGCAATCTAATTCCTAGTTCAACTGGCATTGGGATGATTCTCGGCTTATTAAATTTTGCCTCTCTAATTCTTATTACCATTTCTTCAAAATCTAGGTCTCCGGCGTTTAAATAAACGGTTTCTGACCGTCTCATACCCGTGCAGGCGACAAGTTCAAAGAAAAAGTCGTAATAACGCCTGTCTAGGTAATTGTGCCATCTGTCATACTCTCTTGGGCAGTCGATAATTGTTCTGATTTCCGCAATTGTTAGCAAATCAGGGAAAAAAGCCGGTAATCTCATAGACTTTATGCAGTGCGAAATGTCGTCGTCTAAAAACCCTTCCTCAAGCCATAGCCACTTCAAAAACTGCTTCATTGAAGAGATTATGGAGTTCACAGAAGCCGTAGCAAGCCCTTTAGGTTCCCCAAGTCCGTTTGTAGACTTCGAGTCAATGTTTTTGCAATGGAGGATATAGTCGCGAACAGTGTCTTTGTTTATATGCTTGCAGTCTATAAAATCCGGGAAATGCCGCAAATTGTACCAATTTCGCTGGATTGTCTTCTCACTCATACCACGATAGCGGTAAAAATCGAAGAATCTGACCAAAAATCTATCGATTTGTGATTTTTTCGCTATTCTGCCCCTTTTTCTGCCCGATAACATATAATAAATTGACTAGAATGGTCACTTTTGCAACCATATTTAACTAAATTATGCTATCCAAACAACCCAAAGTAGCGTTAGTACACGATGACTTCATCCAAAAAGGTGGGGCGGAAAGCCTTTTCGCGACAATCGCCATAATCTGGCCGGAAGCGCCTATCTACACATCTCTGGTTAACTGGAAAAAAATCCCCAAATCAATAGAAAAAAAACGCGTTAAAACGTCTTTCTTGCAAAAAATCCCCTTCGCGATCAAACTTTACAAAGGTTTTTTGCCACTTTTCCCGTTTGCCTTCGAAAGCTTCAACTTTTCAAAATACGACATTGTAATCTCTTCAACTACGCGTTTCGCCAAAGGAATCGTAACTGGACCCAACACAGTCCACGTTTGTTACATAAACAGTACTCCAAGGTTTCTCTGGGATAAAAAAGCCACGAATCAATATTTGCCCGAATGGTTAATGTTTCTTGCGACACCAGTTACAAACCAACTCAAAAAATGGGACAAAGCAGCAAGCAGTAGAGTGGACTTTTACATTGCAAATTCCCATAACGTGCAACACAATATTAAAAGAATATACGGGCACGAATCAGAAGTCATTTACCCTTTTGCCGACCTAGATTATTTCAAATTGCCAAAAGTGCACAACTGGGAGCTCAAAAGCAAAGATTATTACTTAATAGTCGCAAGGCTTGTTAAGTGGAAAAGGGTCGACATTGCGATAAAAGCAGCCCTTACGCTGAATGCGAATTTAATAATAGTAGGCACGGGTCCAGACGAAAAGAGGCTAAAAAAACTAGCCGGAGGCAACCCAAAAATCGAATTTATCGGCAGAGTTAACAGGAAAAGGTTAAGAGAGCTTTACCAGAATGCGCAAGCTCTCATTATGACCCAAAAAGAAGATTTTGGAATCTCGGCGGTCGAAGCCCAAGCCTGCGGCACGCCAGTAATTGCCTACAAACACGGAGGTCAAGCCGAAATCATAATAGATAAGGAAAGCGGCGTATTTTTCGAAAAACAGACCAGAGACTCACTCCAAGATGCAATTCTTGCTCATTCTAAGGTAAAATGGACAAGACCTAAGATTCGCAAAAACTCCCTTCGCTTTTCAAGAGAAGTTTTTGTTTCTAAAATCAAAAAACAGGTAGAATCAGTTTATGCCTCAACAAGACAGTAACGAGCTTAAAATAGTCCTTTTTTGCGGCGGTTCGGGAACCAGAATGTGGCCAGCTAGCCGCAAGGAAAAACCAAAGCAATTCCAACCACTTGTAGGAGAAACATCGATGTTTCAGCAAGCGATGACCAGGATCAAAAAAGGCTTCCCCATAAAAGACGTCTTTGTTATAACAGGCAGGCAGTATGTCGGCCTCGTAATGCAGCAAGAACCCGATCTTCCCCTCGAAAACGTAATTATTGAACCCGAAATGCGAGACACTCTCGCTGCCGTTGGTTACGCGGCCGCGGTTCTCGACAAAAAGTTCGACAACCCGATCGTAGCTTCTCTTTGGGCAGCCGACCATCTTGTTAAAAACGGCGACGAATTCATAAAAGCTCTAAAAGTCGCCCACGACTACGCTAAAGAAACAGGCAAAATCGTCTCTGTTGACGTAAAGCCCACTTATCCCAACACCCATGTCGGCTACATTCAAGTTGGCAAGATGCTCAAAAAAATTAATGGCATTGCGATATTCGAATACGTTAAGCAAATCGAAAAGCCCGACCTTAAAACAGCTAAAAAATACGCAAGCTCTTGGGAATTTCTTTGGCACGCCGGCTACAAAGTTTGGCATTCGCAGCAAATGCTCGCCCTCTACAAGACTCATACACCAAAGGTCTACGCTGGCTTAAAAGAGATCCAAGAAGCTTGGGGAACAGATAAACAAGAAGAAGTTATCAGAAAAGTTTACCCCGATCTCGAAAAAGATTCCGTAGATTATGCGATCCTCGAAAAGCTCGACCCTAAAGAAATCGTTGTGCTTTCAGCCGACATTGGCTGGTCGGATATCGGTGCCTGGAATATTCTAAAAGATGAACTTTCTGATCTTCCTCAGGATAACGTTATTAAAGGTGAAGTAATAGACGTTGATAGCCATGATTCTCTAATTTATTCGACAGCTCCAGACAAGATAGTTGCAACAATTGGCTTAAACGAAGTTATTGTAGTCGACACCCAAGATGCTCTTTTAGTTTGCGCAAAGGACAGAATCTCGGACATCAAAAAAGTAGTAGAAAAATTGAAAGAAGCGAAAAAAGACAAGTATCTCTAAAATTAACCTGATTTCTAATTGACCTAATTTCTAACTAATGACCCAATTCAAAAATTAAAAAATTGGCATTTGATTAAAAATTAAAAATTAAAAATTTTCCAATATGCTATACAATACACTCAAACGTGCCCTTGATATTTTTGGCAGTTCAGTCGCGCTGATCATTTTTTCTCCCATAATTATTCTTGTTGTGATACTAATTAAGCTCAATTCTAAAGGCCCTATATTCTACACACCGACAAGAGTCGGACGAGATGGCAAACCCTTCGGCATGTTGAAATTCAGAAGCATGAAAATGTACGAGATTGACGGCAAATTAGTTCATGCTGAAAAGTACTTAAGATCTAACCCCAAACTTATGAAAGAGTATCAAAGAAACAGCTACAAACTCAAAAACGACCCAAGGATTACACCTATCGGTAAATTTTTAAGAAGATTTTCCTTTGATGAGCTCCCGCAACTTATAAACGTTTTAAAGGGCGATATGTCGCTCGTTGGACCAAGAGCTTATCAAGAGGACGAGCTTGAACACCAACAAAGGGTATACCCCGAAACCGTCAAATACGTTAAAATAATCCTAGAGAGAAGGCCCGGCGCCTCTGGTCCTTGGCAGGTCGAGGGACGTTCTTTTATTAACTTTGACAAACGGGTAAAAATGGACGCCGAATATATTAAAAGAAAGTCCATAGCGTACGATATTTGGATCATTATAAAAACTCCCATTTCGATGATTACCGGAAAAGGCGCTATATGATAATTTTCAATTTACTTTTGCGAAGCAAAACTTCGCAAGATTAATTCGAAATTTCTAATGAAATCTAAATGTTTTAAAAATTAAATTTGATAAGAAAATATCTAACGATATTTTGAAAGAATTGATTAAAAATTCAAAAGAAGTATGAGAAGAAGACTAACTATAATTATTCTCCTGGTCGTCGTAATACTAGGAATTTTTGCGATTTTGACAGCAATTTCTGCAAGACGTGCCGCGAAAACCGCCAGACAAGCAGTTAGCGCATTGCAGCTTCAGGATCTCGATGCCAGCAAAGCCTATTTAAAAGACGCTAAAAGCCAGTTTCAAACCACACAAAAGTTTTTGATAGTATTTACGCCACTAAGAGTAATTCCGTTAGTCGGATGGTATGTGGCTGACGCTCAAAGAGGCGTAAATGCCGCAGTTCACGGTATGGACGCTGCTATTACTTTGACAGACGCGATCACCCCATACGCCGACGTGTTGGGATTAAAGGGCGAAGGAACCTTCCTTGGGGGAACAGCTCAAGAGAGACTCGCAAGCGCGGTCGAAACACTATCGCTTGTTTCCCCTCAGCTCGACCAAGTAGGTGAAGATTTGCAAAAGGCAAGAAAAGACGTCGACAAAATCGAACCCTGGCGCTATCCAAACTTCCTTCCTGGCAGACCAGGGGAAAAAGTAGCCCTAGCAAGAACTACAGTCGACCAGCTCGAATCACTAATTGTCGACACCAAACCGCTTCTCGAAGTTCTACCCCAGATAATGGGCCAGGACGCGGAAAGAAAGTATCTCGTTCTTTTCCAAAACGACAAGGAGTTGAGGCCTACAGGAGGGTTCATAACAGCATACGCCGTCTTTAGGGTAAACAAAGGCTTAATCGAATCAGAAGCTTCCGACGACATATACAAACTCGACAACACGCTGCTCAAAAGAATACCCGCGCCGGCGCCGATACAGCAATACTTAAACGTCAACACGCTCAATCTTCGTGATTCAAATCTTTCACCAGATTACAAGCTTTCAATGAATGAATTTAAAACGCTCTACGATTCAACTTCGGACCCCAAAGAAATTGACGGCATAATCGCGCTTGATACTCACTTCGTCGTAGAAATGATGAATGTTTTGGGACCAATAGACGCGTACGGCACAACGTTCACGACCGAAATTGACCCCGATTGCCAGTGTGCTCAGATAATTCACGAACTCGAAAAATACGCGGACCAGCCTGTTTCGTACGAACGTGGTTCCAGAAAAGACATTATTGGAGTTTTAATGAAGCAAATGATGGACAAGGCATTTAACGCTCCAAAATCCACATGGCCGAAACTTCTTGAAACAACAGTGGATTCGCTCAGGCAAAAACACCTTTTGTTAGAGTTCGAAACCCCCGAAACTCAGAAGGCAGTAGAAAGAGTTAATTTTGCGGGCAGGCTTCACGAATACGACGGCGATTACTTGCACATTAACGAATCCAATCTTGGCGGAGCAAAATCCAATCTTTATATCGAAGAAAAAGTTAAACAGAAAGTAGAAAAAGGCAAAGATGACAACATCACTAAAAAAGTGACTATCGAGTATAGGTATCCAAGAAGAATGGATAACTGTAATTTGGAGAGAAAAGGCGGGCTTTGTTTGGCGGGTATCTACCGTGATTGGATCAGAATCTATGTGCCAAAAGGATCAACTCTTGTAAGCTCTTCCGGAACAGAGGTTGCGCTGACCGCGTCGGAAGACCTCGGCAAAACAGTGTTTGAGGGCTTCTTTACGCTAAGGCCAGAAGGAACCGCCAAAATCGAACTCGAGTATACAGTTCCTATCAAGCCGGATGGCGATTACAAACTCCTTATCCAAAAGCAGCCCGGTATCGAAGGCCACACCTACGAAGTCGACGCTTTCGGCAAAAAGCAAAAAGCCTTCCCCCTCGACACGGACAAAGAGCTCGTCGTCAAACACTAACAAAGGAATGAATCCAGAACGAGCGTGGCTATTTGATGTTGATGGCGTGATAACCAATCCGGAGCAAAAAATAGTCACCGAACCGCAAATTATTGATGAAATAGCAAAACGACTGCAAGATGGTGAACCTGTCGCTCTTGTTACCGGTCGCTCTTTGGACTTTATGAAAGAAAGAGTGATAACGCCTCTCAGGGGAAAAGTAAACGTAGGGGGCCTGCAAAATTTTCTAGCAGTCGGTGAGAAAGGTGGAGTATGGATAACATACGATGAAAACGGCCAAGAAAATGAAACAGTCGACGTAAGCATTACGGTACCACAAGAACTTCAAGACGATGTTAGAGCTCTAATGGAAAGCGAGTTCTCAGAACTTATGTTTTTCGACAGCACTAAAAGAACCATGATTTCAACCGAAATGAAAGACGGCGTAAGCCTTGAGGATTATCACAAGCAACAGGGAAAGCTAAATGGGAGGTTAGAAGAATTAGTTCAAAAATATGGGCTCTCGGACGACCTTGAAGTCGACACCACAACGATTGCAACCGATATCCAAAACAAACACGTGGGTAAAGATTTTGCCGCAAGACGCGTACTTTCTTGGGTTCAGGAAAGAGGGATTAACCCACAAATGTTTATTACTCTTGGCGACAGTAGAAGCGACATTCCTATGGCCCAAGAAGTTCACAATCAGGGGAAAGCTGTAACACTTGTTTTTGTAGGTAAAGAGGACGACAAAAAACACGTCCGAGACATGAAATTGCCGTTTCGAGTTGTAACCTCTCAAGAAAATTACGAAAAGGGAACCTTAGAGTATCTTTCTTCTCAAGATTAGCTTTACCCAGGTGATAAAATATAAGAAAGCTTGCGGTCCTCGTCACATTCATGTAACTGAACGTGACTGCGGGCCTAAAGAGCGCTTGTTTTTTCGCTAAAGCTCAAATATAGGCATGAAACCAATAGATTTAACTAAAGTTCTAAAAGGACACACAAGCGGCTGGGTTGCACTTTCCCCGGATTACAAAAAAGTAGTCGGCTACGGCAGAACACTTAAATCGGCTTCCCGAAGAGCCGAAGCTGAAGGTTTTAAAAATGCAATCTTCATGCGCGCTTTCAAAAAATACCGCCCTATGGCTGTATGAAGTTCCCTTACTATAAATTAGGTCCCGACTTACTTCCCTGGATAGAGGCAAAAATAAAAAACGAAGACAAAGAAAAAACGTTTATCTTTCTTGTCGATTCTGGCGCCGACTACAGCATCTTCGGTCCAGAAATCGCCGAATTTTTAGAAGTAAACATTAAAAAGGGAAGACGCATTAAAACAGGTGGCTTGGGAGGTTCCGCTAACACGTATTACTTTGAAGACATAGAAATTGACGTAGGCGGAGAAAGCTTCCCAATAATTGCCGGTTTTATTAAGGACAGAGTAATGGATGGTCAAACTGCAGGCATTTTAGGCAGGCAAGGCTTCTTCGATTATTTCAAAGTTTGCATCGACGAAAAAAACGCCGAAATCAATCTCGAACCTCGATAAGTGTCATCCTGGAGGGAGTGAAACGATCGATAAGCAAAGCTTTTCTTCGAATAGGATCTGTTTGAGATTCTATTTCGAGCTTGCGAGAAACAAGCTCCCTTCTTTCTCAAAGAGAAATACGTTCTCGTATCGCTTCGCTCCAGAATGACATGCCTTTAGCAACTTCGACTTCGTTCTGTAACGCGGACATAGTTAATCGGTTTAGGAAGCTAGTTACGTTTTACGTTAAACGTCTCGAGCATCGTTACCGTAAACCTCTTCCGTCTTGATCCTTGATACATGACGCTTGATACTTGATACAATAGTTATATGTACCAGCGCACAGAAGCAATAGTGCTTAGGCGCCGAAATTTCGCAGAAGCAGACAGAATAGTCACCTTTTATACTAGAGATTTTGGCAAAATTACAGCGATTGCAAAAGGCGTCCGCAGACCCAGATCTAGAAAAGCAGGACACTTGGAACTTGGCAATTGGTGCAAAGTATTTGTAGCTCGTGGCAGAAACCTGGATCTTTTAACAGAAGTCGAACTGAAACAATCTTTTGGAATTGCCGACTTTACGGAAGATAAAGCAAACAGAATCTATCACCTCTTGGAAATAGTCGAAAGCCTAACACCAGAAGCACAGAGAAATCAGCGCGTTTATTTCCTCCTGCTGGCCTTTTTAAAAGAAATTCAAGACAAAGAAGATTTTAATTTAATATCAAGCGTTTTCAAGATCAAAATTCTCTCAAGCCTTGGATTCTTCTCTACCAAATCACTCGGCGAATCAAAAACAAAAGACGTTATTGCGATACTCGAAAGCGAGAACCTAAAAACTATAAGAGATCACGTAAATCTTTCCGCAGATTCACATTTGAAACTTATGTCGTTTCTTGATAGCATAATTGAAAACCTCACTCAAACCAAACTTAAAACAGCAAAATATCTATAAGTTGAAAAACGAGACTAAATCATGAATGCATCCAGGCGGACCTACATCATTGCAGGAGTAAGCATATTCTTAATTATGGTCGCGGTTTACTTCTTATTTATTTTCAACAAGGGCGCCAAAAAGCTCAAAGCAGACGACAGTGAAGGTGAAGTGAAGGAAATAACAGAGCTGAAAGCCGACCAAAAGCCCTTCGTTACGCTTACTCCGACTTCAGACGGCGCGGAAATAATAATTTCAATCGAAAATATGTCTTACTTCGACAATATGGAGTACGAGCTAACTTATCTTGCAGATAACCCAACAATTAGGGGCGAAAAATTGACGAGGGGCGCAACCGACGTCAACATCAACACTAAAGACGCAAAATATAAAAAATCTCTTCTGTTGGGGACTGCCTCACGGGGAACAAGAAGTCCAGATACAGGAGTTGCAGACGGAAAGCTCACGCTGCATCTATTCAAAGATGAAACAGAGTATCGCTCGGAAACAACTTGGGATTTATATCAAGTTGGAGCGACAGCAGGAACTACCAAAGACAGGACTGGAAACTTCACTATCGAGATTCCCAAACTAGTTAAAGCGTACTGGCTAATCGTTGCAGACACTGTAGGCGTTCCGCCTAACCCCCAGGGGTTTGAAGCAAGCGATGTGAGAACTCCGGTTTATGGTACATTTTCTGTTGCTCCCGAATTCGCAAAACCTGTAAACGTCACAATTAAGGCAGAGGGTGAGAGTCCAAAGTTGTACATTTACGACCATCAAAACACTACCTGGAGTGACGCAAATAGCGAGTATTCGAGTGGAGCCTTAAGCGCAACTACAGGTAAATTCGCGACTTTCGTCGTTGTCTCTCCAAAATAGTACAATATTCCCATGGCCGAGAAATCTGAATCAAATTTAATGGAAAAAATTGTTTCCCTCGCAAAGCGCCGAGGGTTCGTTTATCCCGGCTCTGAAATTTATGGCGGCCTGGCCGGTACCTGGGATTACGGCCCGCTTGGGGTCGAGCTTAAAAATAATATTAAAAGGAATTTTTGGCAAAGTATGGTTTACGACCGAACGGATGTAGTCGGACTCGACGCTGCGATTCTGATGAATCCAAAAGCCTGGGAAGCATCTGGTCACGTCAAAGCTTTTGCCGATCCGCTTGTTGAATGCAAAGTTTGCCATGAGAGGTTTCGTCAGGACCAGGAAGACGAGATAAAAGCCCACGAAGCAAGCCATAAAGACAAGAAAGTCGAGTGGACGGAGCCAAAGCAATTTAATCTTCTAGTCGAAGCCAAGCTGGGGGTTGTCGAAGGCGAAAAATCAAAAGTTTATCTCCGAGGAGAGATCACACAAGGGGTCCACGTCAACTTTAAGAACGTTCTTGACTCTACCCGTACGCAAATTCCCTTCGGTATCGCCCAAATTGGTAAGGCTTTTAGAAATGAAATCACACCTGGTAATTTCATTTTCCGGTCCCGCGAGTTCGAACAAATGGAGCTTCAATTTTACGTCAAACCCGAAGAATCAGAAAAATGGTATAACTATTGGAAAGAAGAACGAATGAAATGGTATCAAGACCTCGGGATCAGCAAAGAAAAATTGAGATTTCGTCAACACGCAGAAGATGAGCGAGCTCATTACGCGAAAGACGCCTGGGATATTGAATATGATTCCCCTTTTGGTTGGAAGGAGTTCGAAGGTATACACAATAGAGGAGACTGGGATCTTTCTCAGCACCAAAAGCATTCTGGCGTTAGCATGGAATACTTCGACCAGGAGAAAAATGAACGATATTTGCCATGGATTATAGAAACTTCCGGAGGAGTAGACCGCGCGACCCTCTTCCTTCTAATAGATGCATACACCAAAGACGGTGAGCGAGTGTATCTAAAACTAAACCCCAAGCTCGCGCCTTATAAAGCAGCCGTTTTTCCTCTCCTTGCAAACAAGCCCGATCTTGTTAAAAAAGCTAGGGAAATCTACTCAGAACTCAAAACTCACAACTCATTACTCCCTATTGCCTGGGACGATAGGGGAAACATTGGCAAACGCTACTTTTCTCAAGACGAAATCGGCACACCATACGCAATCACCGTAGATTTCCAAACTCTTGAGGATAACATGGTAACCATCAGAGATCGCGATACTGCAAAACAGGAAAGAATAAAAGTAGAAAATCTCAAAGAAGAACTTTTAAGGCGGCTTCAGTAAGACAAAAACCTGACAATTTGCTTGTTGACTTGATCAAACAGTAAAGTCTATGCTGAAGTTAGATGACTTCCGAAGTGGCAACAGAAGTTAGACCTTTAACTTCTAAACGGTTCATCACTGCCTTAGCAAATGGAGAGCAAGAACTCTCAGAAGAAGGTCGGGCATTATTTAGATTTGTTTTAGCTTCATATATAATCGACAGTCATCATGCCAACTCCACTTTTTCAGCCTCTCAAGAGCATCTCGCCCAAATAGAAGAAATCAGGCGTACAACCTGTAATCAACTTGAGCTGCACGATTACCCACACGAAGAAGTAATAACCATTTTCGACGAAGTAAGCCTTAAAACTGGCCGAAATGTCTTAGGACTAAGATCGCCAGCGTTTAATGTTTTCGGACCAGATTCGTTCGAATTAAGCGCTAAATAGAAAAGACACTTGCTGCCCAAGATGCCCAATAATTCGCCGTTTTTTAACCTAATCTTCGTTGTTGTCAGCGTTATTATCTCTGTTATTATTTTCCTCTCCATAATCTTTTTCCAGGTAGCCCCATAATTTCTTTTACTCACATCACCGTGGCTAGTTTGCCTCCATTTTAGGGGGTTGACAGGAAGGCTCAATATGGTGAAAAATGGTTATAGATGGTGATTATTGGTGAATCACCATTTTTAATCTCCTGATAGCAACAGTGCTGCCCGGGAGGACCCTGCAAAAAGTGGGGAAAGGTGTAAGGAAATGTTTCTGGGCAGCTATAGACCTTCATTCAACAATTTAACTCGAAGGATCGCTTTACCGAAAAAAATACGTGACTATCTTGCGACAAGTGAAGTTATTCTATCTTTCGGCTTCGAAAAATGCATTTTCGGCTTCGATATCAAAACTTGGGAAAAAGAGTCTGAAAAAAGGCTTGGAGACCCCATTACAGAACGAAGCGCTCGGGATGTTCGTCGTTTCTTTTTCTCCTCAGCCAAGCATATCAGACTTGACTATCAGGGCCGCCTTGTCATTCCTAGCGATTTACTGGACTATGCAAAGATCCAAAAGCCAGTAATAGTTGGAGCCGGAGATCATTTCGAAATCTGGGAAGAAGAAAGCTGGGGAGGAGAGATAAGGAGGCTCCAAAAGGTAAAGTGATTTTGATTCGTTCGCAGACACGTCGAAAAACGAAAAGGTCTGCTTGCTTATGTAAACTTGAAATGACAAGGCCGAGGCCTTATCAGGCCTCGGAAGTTTATCACAAGCCTGTACTTTTACAAGAAGTAATAGATTTTTTAAACCCAAAAGCTGGTACTAGGTTTATCGACGCGACCTTAGGCGGAGCAGGACACGCACAGGAGTTAACTAAAAGAGGAGCGGAAGTTCTAGGAATAGACCGAGATCCGGATTCACTTGAGTTTGCAAGATCAAAGCAAATACCAGCGTTAACGATTGAAAGAGGCAATTTTGCGGACATTGGCGAAATTGCAAAAAGATCAGGGTTTGACCAAATAGACGGAATACTTTTCGATCTGGGAGTATCCAGCAACCAGCTGGATAACGCACAACGGGGGTTTAGCTTTACAAAAGAAGGCCCCTTAGACATGAGGATGGACCCAAATTTAACTGTTAGAGCATCTGACATTATTAATAATTTTGATGAAAGGAGACTGAGTGAAATCTTTAAGACGTATGGTCAGGAAAAGTTTAGTCGGTCAATTGCTAATGCTATTTGCAGCGCCCGTCAAGTAGGACCAATTGAAACGACGACAGAACTGGCTGAGATTGTAAAAAGAGCGATACCTAGAGGTGTAAGAAGAGAAAAAATTCATAAGGCAACACGAACGTTTCAGGCGTTAAGAATAGTAGTAAATAGCGAACTTTTAAATTTAGAACAAGCTTTACCGCAGACGCCAGATCTAATTAGACCGGGAGGCCGATTGGTAGTTATTAGTTTTCACTCGCTTGAAGATGCAATAGTCAAACGATTCTTCAAGCAAGAAAAACAATTTAAAATCTTGACAAAAAACCCAATCGGCCCCCAAGACGAAGAAATAGAAGAAAATCCGCGCTCAAGAAGCGCCAAACTCCGAGCCGGAGAAAAGATATAAAGAAAATTAAAATTGGTCTAATTATTCTAATTGACCTAATCAATGACCAATTAAAGAATTAGTAATTAAAAAATTATTTTTCGAGCTTGTCGAGAAAAACAAGCTCTGCTTATTCAAAGAAAAGCTCTGCTTATTCAGAAATTAGAAATTTTCAGATTATGCTGCCCGTATCTGATTACAAAATAATAACGCAAGAAAAAAACAACAACTTTAGCCTCATAGGTAGAGTCAAGGTTAAATTAGTTGTCGTTTCCGCCTGTCTATTAGCTGTGCTTGTGTTTGCTCAGCTCATTTTTGCAAACAACTTGGCAACTGACGGCAAAAGACTTTCAGAAGTAAACAGAAAGATATCCGAGCTCGAAGCTCAAAATGTTACATTGAGAGCCGAAATTGCAAAAGAATCTTCGCTCGCCAACCTTTCCAAAAAAGCACAGGCGATGGGCTTCGGTACTCCCTCAAACATAATCGTTCCATAGGCGGTAAAATAGTAACAATGGACAGAATAGGAGTCTTAAAGATCGTCATCTTCTTTGTGGCTGCGGTAATCGTTGCAAGATTTTTCTATTGGCAATTCCTTTCCGACATCGCACAAGCAAACAACATTTCAACTAGCCAAGACGAAATTCCCGCAGAACGAGGACAGATATTCGCAAGCGACAATTTCCCGATAGTCGCCAACCAACAAGCCTTTCTACTTTTTGCGAAGACTCGGGAGATAGAAAATCCGCAAAAAGCAGCCAAAGAACTCGCGCCTTTTTTGATATCTGAAAAATACGCCACAGGTGAAGCGAACTTAAACGATGACGAAAAGAAAGAAAGAGACGCTGAAATTGAAGCAAAAGAAAAAGAAGTAGAAAAGTCCCTTACAAACACAAGCTTGTCATGGGTACAGCTCGGCAGGAAAATCTCTCTTGACATTAAAGGGAAAATTGAAGGCAAGTCTATTAAAGGCCTCGGTTTTGAAAGGGACGAAAAGAGGCTTTATCCGGAAGCTTCGATGGCTGCTCAACTATTAGGCTTTGTGGGTTCTGACAAATTCGGCAACGACACAGGATACTTTGGACTCGAAGGATTTTATGATAGACGTCTTCGGGGCAAGCCCGGAAGGTTAGGGCAGGAGAGTGACCCCATGGGACTGCCGATCCTCGTTGGAAACTATCGCGCCATCAGGCCGGAAAAGGGCTCTTCCCTCTATCTAAGTATAGACAGAACAATTCAGTTTATCGTCGAGCGCAATTTAAGACTCGCAACCGAAAAATATGGCGCCAAAGACGGAACAGTAATAATCGCCGACCCAAAAAGTGGACAAATAATTGCAATGGCAACTTATCCGACCTACGAACCTGCTCTTAGAGCCGAATTTGACGAAAAACTATATAAGAATCCGGCGGTTGCCGATACTTACGAGCCTGGATCTACCTTTAAGTTGATAACGATGGCAGCAGCTATTGATTTATCCCTCGTCGAGCCAAATACAAAATGCGACGTCTGTTCTGGCCCGCGCCAAATTTCAGGTTACGAAATATCTACTTGGAATAAAAAGTACTATCCCAATTCGACAATGACAGAAGTAATTCAACATTCTGACAACGTTGGCATGACATTTGTTGCTGAAAAGTTAGGCGTCGAGAAATTCACAAGCTACATCAAAAGGTTTGGATTTGGAACTCAAACGGGAATAGGCCTACAGGAAGAATCACCAGGAAATATAAGAGGCCAAGACGAGTGGAGGCCCATCGATCTCGCAACGGCTTCTTTTGGACAGGGAATCGCCGTCACGCCCATCCAGATGGTGCAAGCAGTATCTGCAATCGCCAATGGAGGAGAATTAATTGCACCCTCTCTAGTCACTAAGATTAAAGATGGCGACAAAGAAGAAGTGGTGAATCCAAAAGACAAGAAGAAGGTAATTTCTCCCAAGACAGCCGCCCTCATTACCGAAATGATGGTCAACGCCGTTGAAAACGGAGAAACAAAAGCCTTTGTCCCTAAAGGTTATAGAATCGCTGGTAAAACTGGAACCGCGCAAATTCCAGTCTCTGGGCACTACGACCCAAACAAAACAATTGCCAGTTTTATTGGATTTGCTCCCGCGAACGACCCTCGCTTTGTCATGTTGGTCCGTTTTACAGAACCTTCCTCGTCACCATTTGGTTCCGAAACTGCAGCGCCAACATTTTTCAAAATCGCGGGAGAAGTATTTAACTATTTGGGAATTGCATCTTCACAATGATACAATCAAAATCAAATGGATTTAATTTTTAACAGTTACACTCACTTGTCTCCGGCAACCGGTTTACTTTTTCTCCTAATTACACTTTGGTCAATGTTTTGGAAAGGAGTTGCACTTTGGCACGCTGCAAATCTCGGCCAAAAATATTGGTTTATCGCGATGCTGATTTTAAACACTCTCGGAATCTTAGAAATTATTTTCCTTTTCAAATTTGCAAAGAGAAAAATGACAGTAGCGAAACTCCGCAGTGACGTACAAAGCTTCTTCCGAAACTTATCCTCAAAAAGCTAGAGTCATCTTCAAGTAAAAATAATTAACGCTTAATTTTGCTTTAGACCCGCAGTCGAAGACAAGGATCGCAAGTTTTGCTTACTCGTAGAGAAGTTTTGCTTATTGCATTAGAACTATAAGTAGTGCTAAATTTAAATTAAGCCCCGCCCTGCCGCGTAGAGTTTGGTTTTTTAACTCAAAATTAGCATTTCCTATTGATACTTAAGACGAAAAATTGAGTCCATTGACCAGGTACCTTAAGGGTCCTGTTTGGGCTATTCTAGTGGCTATTAGTCTCAGTTTTGAGTCGTTAGCGCTAAAGGAAGACATCTGCCAAAAGGGGATCAGCTGAGGTTGACTTGTCTACTGGTCCGAAGTCTTTGACATTAACCCATAGTTCATGGGATAATGCCTTCTTCGGATCATTCGTAACTTAGCCGCCCGCGCGGCTTTTCTTTTAGAAAAACACTGCCCAGTCAAGTATAATCAAGAATACATGTGGCAAAAAATTAAAAACATTTACCACCTACTTCAAGCATTTACAGCTGCGGTTTTTTTTAGATTCCCTTCCAAAGATTTAGTAATAATTGGTGTAACGGGAACCGACGGAAAAACAACAACCGTCAATATGATTTACCATATCCTCAAAGAAGATGGCAAGAGAGTTTCTATGGTCTCTTCAGTTGGCGCAAAAATCGGAAGTAGTGATACCGACACAGGTTTCCATGTATCAACACCGTCTTCTTGGAATGTTCAAAGGTTAATCAACAACGCCAAGTCCGCCGGCAGTGAATTTTTCGTTATGGAAGCAACGTCTCATGGGCTGGACCAAAACCGGCTTGCCTTTGTTAACTTTACCGTTGCTGTTTTAACAAACATCACAAGCGAACACATGGACTACCACAAGAACTTTCCAAATTACGTGAGCGCAAAGTCGAAACTTTTTAAAAATGTAAAATTTTCCGTCCTCAACGTGGACGATAAATCGTACAATGCCGTCAAAAAAAACGCGGACGGCAAAGTGATTTCCTATTCTCTTAAAAACAAAGGTGACTACAATTTAAAAAACTTACCGCTAAGCCTTACTGTCCCTGGCGACTACAACCTGCACAACGCGCTTGCTGCGTCGTCTGCTTGCATCGCGCTCGGTCTATCAAAGCAGCAGGTTACCAAAAGTCTTAAAACATTCGCTGGCGTGACCGGAAGGATGCAAGAGGTAAAACTTGGACAAGACTTCAAAGTCTTTATCGACTTTGCCCATACGCCGAATTCGCTAGGGAAAGTCTTAACTCACCTTAATTCGACTAAGAGCCAAGGAGAAAAACTCGTCGCTGTTTTTGGCGCGGCAGGTCAAAGAGATAGAACGAAACGAAAGACTATGGGGGAAGTTGCGGACAAGATCGCCGATGTCATAGTTCTGACATCAGAAGATCCAAGAGATGAAGATCCCGAAGAAATTGCCAAAGAGATTGCCGCTGGAATTAAAAATAAAAAAATGGGCAAAGATTTATTTATTGTTAAAGACAGAAAAGAAGCAATCGAGAAAGCCGTTGACCTTGTAAAACCCGGAGACATTATTGGGATATTTGGCAAAGGCCACGAAAAGAGTTTCAGTGTTGGAGGCCACGAACTCCCTTGGGACGACGTTGAAATTGCAAGTGAAATAATAAAAAGGAAAATTAAATGAAAAACTTTGCGGTTATAATTCTGGCAGCAGGTCTTGGCAAAAGGATGAAATCCGAAACACCCAAGGTTTTGCATAAAGTCGGAGAAAAGCCAATCATCATAAGAAGTCTAGAGGTGGTCGAAGCAATAGCTCCAGAGGAAATTATCGTTGTCACTAGCCCCACAAATAACGAACTTATTAAAAGCGAAGTAGGACAGTCTTCTTTACTTGCCGTGCAGCAATCACCAAAAGGTACCGCAGACGCAGCAGCCGCCGGGCTGAAAGAGACGAGAGAGGGTATAGAAAACGTGGTTATCTTGTATGGAGACGACACCGCATTTTACAGACCAGCAACAATTACAGAAGTAATAAAAGATCACGAAGAAAACAAAAATGACATCACATTCGTCACCTTAGACAGCGAAAAGCCGACAGGTCTTGGACGGATTGTCAGAGAAGGCGGCAAGGTGAAAACGATAGTCGAAGAAAAAGACGCGACAGAAGCAGAGAAAAAAATCACCGAAATAAACGACGGCATTTACGTTTTTAACAGAGATTGGATCCAAGAAAACATTGGAAAACTCGAGCCTTCAGGCGCAACAGGCGAACTTTACATTACCGACTTAATAAGTATGGCGCTTTCCCAAAACAAAAAAGTTGACGCTTATAAGCTCGATGATCAGTCGCAGTGGCACGGAATAAATACTCCGGAAGAATTGGAAGCAGCGGCAAATAAAAATCAACTTAAAATCCATATTATGGGAGCAGCGGGAGCCGGTGCCGCGGCAGTCGCCGGTATCGCGGCGGAAAACGGCTTCGATGTTTCTGGTTGCGATTTAAATCCGGATTCTGCATACACTCAAAACCTCAAAGTAAAAATAGAAAAAGGCCACAGCCCGGAGCACCTTAAAGATATCGGGATTCTTATCACTTCCCCGGCGGTGGAAAAATTAGACCCCGACAACGAAGAAATTAAAGCGGCGCGCGAGCAAAATATTCCGGTTATGAGTTGGCAAGAGTTTCAAGGAAAATATTTGCAGAGAGGGAAGTTCGTTATAACTGTCGCTGGCGCCTATGGCAAATCTACAACAACCGCGATGATTGCCAAAATCCTAACAGACGCGGGAGTTGACCCGACCGTCGAAATCGGCGCCAAGGTAATTGAGTGGGGAGCAAACTTCAGAGTGGGTAAGTCCAAGTACTACGTCTGCGAATCCGATGAATATAACAATAACTTCTTACACTACAAACCGGATATCGCCGTCATTTTAAATCTTAACTGGGACCATCCAGATTTCTTCAAATCTAAGGGTGATGTTGTATCTGCTTATCAAAAATTCGTGTCACAAATAAAAATCGGCGGGCGCTTAATTACATCCAACGAAACGTTATTTAAGGATCTTGTTCCCTACACATCTGCACGTACAGAGGAAGTAACAGATTTTGGGGATCTAAACCTTTCTATAATTGGAGATTTTAGAAAGGAGAATGCGAACGCGGCACTTACCGTTGCGGAGATTCTCGGTCTAAACATTACCCAAGCAGTTAAGTCAGTAGAAAGTTTTAAAGGACTTGGAAGAAGACTTGAAGAAAAGGGTAGAGTCGGAAACGCAATTGTTTACGATGATTATGCCGTCCAGCCTTACACAATTAAATCGACCGCCGACGCGCTGGCCGACAAATATCCGGATAAAAAAGTAACTTTGGTCTTGGAACCTCATACCTTTTCGAGAATTAACACTTTCTTTGAGGACTTTGTAAAAAGTTTAAAAGAATCAAAGGTCCACGAAATCCTAATTACCGAAGTTTATGCCGCGAGGGAAAAAGGTGATAAAATAGTTCTTTCAAAGAAGCTCGCAGAGGCTGTCGGCACAAAAGCGAAGTTTACTGGCTCTGTGGAAGAAACTGCCCTATATATAAAGAAGGATATTAATACTTACGACGTCATTCTTTCCATGGGAGCGGGTAACTCGTATATGCTTTACGATTTGCTTAAATCCTAAATGCCAAAAGGACCTATGACAGGGTTGCACCCTTAAAGAACTGTTAGAATAAGCTAAATGGATAACGTCACTAAATTAAAAGAAATTCTTGGGCCGTTAAGGGTTCGCGAAAACGAGCCTCTTTCTCAGCACACATACTTCAAAATCGGGGGGCCCGCAAGGTTATTTTTCGAAGCAACCAACGTCGAAGACTTAAAACTCGCCCTAACTACAGCTTTCGATCTCAAGATCCCATATGTTGTTCTCGGCGGTGGCGCGAATGTTCTCGTTTCCGATAAAGGTTTTGACGGCCTCGTCATCAAGAACAGGGCGCAAGGAGTAAAACTAGTTGATATCAAAGGGACAATAGGCAAAAACGGCACCGGCGTAAAAAGCGCGAACATTTGGGCAATTTCTGGGACTTTGATGAACCAACTTGCCCGCTTTAGCATCGATCAAGGCCTAGAGGGGATTGAGTATTTGCTTTCTGTTCCGGGAACTGTCGGAGGAGGCTTAAAAATTAATGCCCACTACGAAGTTGAAAAGGGAGAATTTGTTGGCGACAAACTAGTTTCAGCGGCAGTCTTCGATCCAAAAACGGGAGAGGTCATAACTCGCGAAAAAGATTATTTTGAATTTTCGTATGATCACTCGAAAATTCAAGAAACGGGAGAAATTGTGCTCGAGGCGATATTCCAGCTCGAAAGGTCACAAGATCCTCAAGGCTTGTGGCAAAGAGCTATGGACAACGTAAAACGCAGAAACGAAGAGCAGCCGGTGGGAATTGCTTGTTCCGGGTGTATTTTTAGAAACATTGCAAACGAAGACGCGATGCGGCTCGCGACGCCAAATTTGACTACATCAACAGGCTATATTATCGACAGCCTTGGCCTCAAAGGAACAAAAGTCGGTGGCGCAGAAGTCTCCCAGCACCACGCCAACTTCATACTAAATACGAACCAAGCAACGGCAGCTGACGTGCTAGAATTAATTAAGCTCATAAAAACAAAAGCCAAAGAAACTTTAGGCCTAGATTTAAAAGAAGAAATATTTTTAATTGGAGATTTGACAAATGAAGTTTGAAATCGAGGGAGGCCATAAGCTTTCCGGAAAAATAAAAATAGCAGGCAACAAAAATTCGGTCTTGCCGATTATGACGGCGTGTCTCATGACCGAAGAAGAATGTGTCCTTGAAAACGTTCCAGAAATTTCCGATGTTAATGTTATGGCTCAACTTATGGAATTGGCTGGCGCCAAAATAGAAGGCGTCGGGACCTCAAGGCTCACAATTAGCTGCAAGAACATTAAACCAACAAGTTTTCCGATGGAACTCACAGAAAAACTCAGAGCAGCGGCACTACTTCTTGGGCCAATGCTTGCAAGGGTCGGCGAGGTTACCCTGGGTTACCCTGGTGGTGACATCATAGGGAGGCGTTCCCTGGACACCCATATACAAGCGCTCGAAGAAATGGGCGCTCGAATTGAAAAGAAAGATGACTCTTACGTCGCAAGCTCCAAAGAACTCAAAGGCCGAGAGATCTTCTTAAGCGAAGCGTCTGTAACCGCGACAGAAAACGCGATTATGGCAGCGGTTACAGCAAGCGGCGAAACCAAAATTAAAAGGGCAGCATCTGAACCCCACGTTGTTGACCTTTGCGAGTTCTTAATAAAAATGGGCGCGGAAATCACAGGAGTTGGTTCAAACGTTCTAATAATACGGGGAACAAAAAACCTCAGCGGTGCTACTCACAGCATTCGACCGGATCATATCGAAGTAGGTACTTTTGCGATTCTTGGCGCGGTAACAAAAGGAACCTTAGAAATGTCGCCAATCATAAAAGAAGACATCGACATGATTCTTCTGACACTCGACAGTTTTGGCGTTGATTACAAAATAGAAGAAGACATCATGACCGTCAAAGAATCAAAGCTTGTTGCTCCGCAAAAAGTAGTAACCGACGTTTGGCCAGGCTTCCCGACAGACCTCATGGCCCCGACCATCGTGCTCGCGACACAATCCGAAGGTGTAACGCTTCTTCACGATTGGATGTACGAATCGCGTATGTTTTTTGTAGACAAACTTCTTTCGATGGGAGCAAAAGTAGAAATTGCGGATCCTCACAGGGTCCTTGTTTATGGGCCGACAAAACTCAGCGCTCAACGCCTCGACACTCCAGATATTCGAGCAGGCGTCGCTTTAGTAATTGCAGCCCTCGCGGCGGATGGTAAAAGCGAGATTTACAGAGCGGAACTAATAGAGCGAGGTTACGAAAATATTACAGAGCGGCTTTCCGCGATTGGCGCCAAAATAAAACGCTCCACCGAGTAACATAATGGCAAAAAAGATTAAAGTCGCTGTTCTGATGGGCGGCAAATCTCCCGAACACGAAATCTCTTTGATGTCGGGTCGGGAAGTTGTAAGCCATCTTGATCCCAAAAAATACGAAATTCTCCCAGTAATTATTTCCAAAGATGGATCTTCATGGCAACTCACGTCTCCCGCAAAGCTCCTTAACTCAAAACGAGACTCTGTCATTCTGAGGCGAAAGCCGAAGAATCTAGAGACTCTTCGCTACGCTCAGAGTGACAATCGAGAGGTTCAGGATGACAATTCTTACCACGTCTTGAAAGATAACGGAATAGACATTATATTCATCGCGATGCATGGTCCGTATGGCGAAAACGGAACTATCCAAGGGTTTCTCGAGCTTTTGGGAATTCCCTACACTGGCTCTGGAGTACTAGCTTCAGCCCTGGCCATGAACAAGCTCAAGTCACGAAAAATATTTGAGGCCGAAGGACTAAACGTCCCCAAAACAGTCGTTCTCAAAAAAGGAGACGGCCTAGACGCTGTTTGGGAAAAGCTAAAGCCACCGGTTTTCGTCAAACCCAATAGCCAAGGTTCCTCCGTCGGTACATTTCGTGTAAACAACAAAAAAGATCTCGAAAAATCCGTCCGCTTAGCTCTCAAACTGGATACAGTTTGCCTTGTCGAAGAATACCTACCTGGCATCGAAATTACATGCACCGTTCTTGGCAACGATAAACCAAAAGCTCTTCCGCTCGTCGAAATCGTTACCAAAAGAGATTTTTTTGATTACAAAGCAAAGTACACGGAAAACCTTACAGACGAAATCGTCCCCGCCCGAATCTCAAAAATCCTTTCGGAAAAAGCAACCGAAGCCGCTATAAAATCATATCTCGCTCTTGGCTGCCGCGATTTTGCCAGAGTCGACATCATAATAAAAGAAAACAAAGTTTACATTCTCGAACTCAATACAATTCCTGGCCTAACCCCCGTTTCCCTCTTTCCCAAGGCAGCAAAAGCTGCGGGCATTACTTACGGACGACTTATTGATAAAATAATAGAGTTAGCCCTAAAAAGATATGATTCTCAAAAACTTTAAACGCGTTTTCGGCAAAAACTATTATCCCCTCAACAAAATCACTGTTTCAAAAACAGCCCTAGTTAATAACTACAAAGTTCTCCAATCATTCGCGCCCGAAATTCAATTAGCGCCGGTTCTTAAAAGTAATGCTTACGGTCACGGTCTTGTCTTAACCGCCAAAATCGCCGACCAATTAGGTGCTCCGATGCTTTGCGTCGACAGCATCTACGAGGCGTATGAGCTTTTAAAAGCAAAAATTAAGACGCCAATTCTAATCATGGGCTACATCAACCCCCAAAACCTCAAAGTCAAAAAACTCCCATTTTCTTACGCGGTTTTCGATATTTCCCAGCTTGAAGTGATCAACAAACACCAAAAAGGCGCGGAAGTTCACTTAAAAGTCGACACTGGCATGCACAGGCTTGGCATCCCAATGGACGAACTCTATCAGTTTGTAGAGAAAGCAAAAGAATTAAAAAATGTAAATATCACTGGTCTTATGTCTCACATCGCGACCCCGGAAGAACCAAAGGGTGTACAAACCAAAGGCCAAATAGCTAACTTTAGAAAGGCAATTCAAGTTGTAGAATCAGCCGGTATTAATCTAAAGTGGAAACACCTCGCGGCGTCTGAAGGTGTTGTCAGACTCGGGAGTGGAATTTCCAAAATCACAAATATGGCTAGGGTTGGCAATTCTTTTTACGGCATGGATCTGACAGGTTATGTTCCAGATTTAAAGCCAGCTCTTAGGCTTACTTCGCAAATTGTCCAACTTAAACCTCTTGTAAAGGGCGACAAGGTAGGCTATTCGGGGACATTCACAGCACAAAAAGACGTTAAACTCGCGCTACTTCCCATTGGGTATTTCGACGGCATTGACCGTAGGCTGTCAAACAAGGGAATAGTAACCGTAAGAGGCCACGCGTGCCCAATTGTGGGTATCGTTAGCATGAATATAACGACAATTGACGTGACTGGTGTTAAAAACGTCAGAGTGGGGGACGAAGTAGTAATCTACTCAGACGACCGGAACGGCCCAAATTCAGCTCAAAGCGCAGCAGAAATTTGCAAAACTCGCGCCTCCGAACTCCTCGTCCACTTATCTCCGATTTCAATAAGAAGGGAAGTAGTATAAACCCATAATAGTTTGCTTTATGCCCAGGACAAGAATATAATTCAAAACTTAATGTTAAAAGCAAACGTTTACGGTGAAATTAAAAATTGGAAAAAGCCTCTACACAAAATCAGGGCTAATTCCGCCAAGGCATACCTAAACCTACTTCCGAACATACAGATAATCGGAATCACGGGCAGCGTGGGTAAAACGCTCACCCAAAACGCCATAGACGCAGTCCTTTCCCAAAAATTTAAAACCCGAAAAGGCAACGACAACCTAGACCCTACATTTAGAATTCCCAAGACTCTCTTAGAGGCCAAGCCTTGGGATCAAAAGTTAATTCTTGAATATGGAGTCGAGCATCCACTCGACATGGACTATTACCTAAAAATAGTAAAACCCGATATTGCAGTTGTTCTTTCTGTTTCTCCAACTCACACTAAATACTTTGGTGGACAAGAAGGAGTCTATAACGAGAAAGTTAAACTCGTTAAAGCCTTAAGCAAAAGTGACGTCGCAATTCTTAACGCAGACGACCCAAACGTTGCCAGGATGGCAAACGAAACAAACGCGAAAGTTAAGTGGTTTGGTGAAAACGCAAAAGATTCCGTTAAAATCTCCCATTACACTCAAAGCCTACAAGGCGCGAAATTCAGGCTTCATTTTCAAGGACAAAAAGCAACAGTGTCTTGGAAGATTCTGGGTAAACACCAACTTACATCAGCCTACGCCGCAGCCGCGGTCGGAATCCAAACTGGTGTAACCTTAAAACAAATCGCAAAAGGACTTTCGCAAGCAAAACCCCCGGAACATCGTCTCAATTCAGTTTTTACTAAAGGGGTAAAAATAATAGACGACACGTATAACTCCTCGCCTCTTGCTGCTGGCAAGTCCATCGAAACATTAGTCGAGGTCGCAAAGGGTAAACCCAAAATTGCCGTCCTCGGAGAAATGAAAGATCTTGGCACAATTAGTAAAAGCGCGCACGAAGAGTTAGGCAGACAAATTGCAAAAACGACGATTAACTATTTATTTACAATCGGCAAAGTCGCGGACGAAATTGGGGTAGCAGCAAAAGCAGCCGGATTTGGCGGTAAGATCATTAGCGTCCAAACCACCAAAGAAGCGATCGAAAAAATCAAGGAAGTTACAACTCCAAGAACCGTGATCCTCGTCAAGGGTTCCCGCCACGCCCATTTAGAACGAATCGTAAAAGGCCTATTGCGTCAGTCCACAAAAATTAACTGTTACCACTGCGGAACTCTAAGCTAGTTCCTGTGGTATCCTAAAACAAAGATGGCGCAAATACTTGCTTTAATTCTAATTTCCTTTTTCGCAATCAGCATTCTTCTTGTTCCGTTCATCAACCTTCTTTACAGAATTAAATTTCAGCGTCAAGACCAAAAGACGAGAGACATGTTTGAAGCACGAACTCCAATTTTCGACAAACTCCACAGGCACAAAGCTGGTACCCCAATGGGGGGTGGTGCCCTCATCATTCTGGTCGTCACTGCCCTCTATTTATTAGTCGTCTCGTCTATCGAGTTTTTTGGCATAGAGCGCACCTCTCTTTATCCTTACGAAAAAGAAGTAACAGTTCTGCTTTTTACTTTTATTTCTTTCGGCCTCATTGGTCTTTACGACGATATAAGAAAAACGTTCGGTTTTGAAAGGTCCAAGTTTTGGGGCTTGAGATTTCGCCACAAGATTCTACTTCAAGGAATTTTGGCGCTTGCTGTTTCTATCCTGCTTTACGGCTATCTAGGTATTGATATTTTAAACGTCACCTTTTTTGGCATCTTAGATCTTGGTGTTTTGTATGTGCCTTTTGCCGCTTTCACAATAGTCGCCTTTACAAACGCCGTTAATATTTCAGACGGCTTAGATGGTCTTGCCTCGGGATTGCTTCTAATTAGCTTAATCGCTTTTTTGATCATGTCCGCATCCATTGTCGACACGACACTTTCCACTTTTTTGGGTCTTTGGATTGGCGCATTGATCGCGTTTTTGTACTTCAATGTTTGGCCCGCCAGAATCTGGCTCGGCGATGTTGGCGCATCTTCTTTTGGAGCAACGCTTGCCGTTATTGGCCTTTTGATGGGCAAACCCCTCGCTCTTGGTATTATTGGCGGGATATTTGTCGTCGAAGCTACTTCCTCACTCCTGCAACTTCTTTCTAAAAAATATAGAGGCAAGAAACTATTCGACGTTGCCCCCATTCATTTGTGGCTTCAGAATAAAGGGTGGGAAGAACCTAAAATTGTGTTCAGGTTTTGGCTTGCTCAAACGATACTCGCGGTTTTTGGCCTTTGGCTCGCTTTCTTCTAAGCTATGACAACTGGCAAAAAAATATTAATTTTTGGCCTGGGTAAAGAAGGCGCATCGGCCGCAAGGTATCTCCAAAGCAAAAACGAAGTTACAGTCGTTGACCAAAAGCCCAAAGAAGAAATTAACCAAGATTTCTTAGAAGGCATTGACAGCGTCAGCTTCCATACCGAAACAGACCTTCCCGAAAATGAAAATTTCGGCCTAATTGTCAGATCTCCAGGCGTTCGCCCAGACAATAGCACAATCCGGAAACTGACAGCAAACGGAGCACAGCTGACATCCCCGACACAAATATTTTTTGAAGAGTCCCCCGCCAGAATAATTGGCGTCACAGGGACAAAAGGAAAAGGGACAACATCGACATTAATTTACGAGATGTTAAAAACCGAAGGTGAAGACGTCCATCTCGCGGGCAATATCGGAACCCCAATGCTCGACATACTGCAGAATCTTTCCACAAAAAGTGTCGTTGTTCTCGAACTCTCAAGTTTCCAACTCGTGGATCTTACTAAAAGCCCTCACATAGCAGTCGTTTTAATGATCACGTCAGAACACCTCAACTGGCACACGGACGAAGGCGAGTATCAGGAAGCTAAAACATCGATTGTTAAATTTCAGACAGAAGGCGACTTTGCAGTTGTTAACGACGACTTCGAAGCATCAAAATCATTTTCCCAAAAAACCAAAGCAAAAGTTCTTTTCTTCTCGACTAAAAAGTCGACAAACGGAACTTACCTAGAGGGGAACAACTTAGTCTCCGCTTCAAGAGGAAAAATAATAGGCGCGAACGAAGTTCTGCTCCCCGGCCCTCACAATATTCAAAACGCGCTCGCAGCAAGCGCGGCAGCAGAACTAATGGGCATAAGTAGTGAAAATATCGCAAGCGTTCTAAAATCCTTCAAGGGTTTAAAGCACAGACTACAACTGATTAGAGACGTAGATGGAGTTAAATATTACAACGATTCATTTTCGACAACACCCGAAACAACAATTGCTGCAATTGAAGCTTTCGATGAACCTAAAATTCTAATACTTGGAGGTTCATCCAAAAATTCAAACTTCAAAAGCCTTGCCCAAAAAATTCTCTCCACACCTTCAATCAAGGCCTTAATCTTTATAGGCACAGAAGCTGAAACAATCAAAAAAGCGATTTCCCAGGAAGGCACGTTTGGCGGCAAAATCCAAGAAGGCCCAAAAAGCATCGAAGAAATAGTAGAAGCAGCTTATAATCTCGCCGAAAGCGGCGACATAGCTCTACTTTCCCCCGCGTGCGCTTCTTTCGATATGTTTAAAAATTACGAAGACAGGGGCGAGCAGTTCATAAAAGAAGTCGAGAAGTTGTAAACTTAAGTCATGGTAGGCAGCCCTGCGCGTCTTTCTGGAAGAAGACTCCAGATCGACATCCCACTTATTGCGGTCGTTATTTTCTTGCTTTTCTTTGGTTTGGCGATGATCTACGACGCCTCGGTAGTTGCTGCCTACAGAGATTTCAACGACCAGCTGTATTACTTTAAAAATCAGCTCGTTTGGGCCAGCCTGGGCACAATAGCGCTCGCCTTTTTTTCTTTTTTCGACTACCACAAAATTACCAAATACGCCCCTTTTATCTTCGGCCTCGCGCTCGTTGCTCTAATAGTTGTTTTGATCCCGGGCATCGGTTCCAAAGTTTATGGAGCACGCAGGTGGATTACAGTCGCAGGCTTTACCTTTCAGCCTTCTGAATTTGCGAAACTCGCCCTCATTGCCTACCAAGCGTCGATTCTTGCCAAATTCCAGGCGTACAAAATGAGACTGCTGGATGTTGCCTACGTTATGTTCCTGCCAGCGTTTATCATGATCGCGCTCGTGATCTTGGAGCCTGATCTGGGCACCGCACTCATTTTTATTGCCATTTCGACTGCGATGTACTTTATTGCGAATGGCCCGATCTGGCATTTCTTGATGCTGATCCCTCCATTTGCACTAGCTGCAGTCATTGCCGTAATTACCCAGCCGTACAGAATTGAAAGGCTCAAAACTTTTCTCGACCCAACATACGACCCTCAAGGCTCGTCTTATCAAATCAACCAGATATTAATTTCTCTGGCAAATGGCGGTGTATTTGGCGTTGGCATTGGAGGCTCCAGAGGCAAATTCGACTTTATTCCCGAAGTTCACTCTGATGCGATTTTTGCTGTTGTTGCAGAAGAACTCGGGTTCGTTGGCGCAATGGTTATTATAGCCCTCATGCTTTTCTTGATTCTAAGGGGGATTTCCGTTATAAAAGCAGCACGTGACATGGAAGGAAGAATACTCGCTGGCGGAATTTGTTCTCTTCTGGCAGCCCAAACGTTTTTAAATTTGGGTTCAATCGTCGCGCTCGTTCCACTAACCGGAATACCTCTGCCCTTTATTTCCTACGGCGGTTCGTCGCTTTTAATCACAATGATTTCAATTGGCATATTAGTTAATATAAGGAGGCAATCCAGATGAAAAAGATCGCAATAACAGGTGGTCACTTCACCCCCGCGCTCGCCCTCATTGAAACGTTGGGGAAAAACGACGGCGTCCAAATATTATTTTTTGGAAGAAAGCACGCGACAGAAGGGAATAGCACAACGTCCGTCGAATACGACCAAATATCAAAAAGAAATATAAAGTTTATAGAAATTACCACCGGCAGACTGCAGCGAAAATTCACAAGGTACACGATACCCTCACTCTTAAAGATCCCGATAGGCCTTTTGCAAAGCACGTTTTATCTCTTAAAGGAAAGGCCAAATGTCATCGTCTCGTTCGGGGGTTACCTCTCCGTGCCAGTAGTTTTTATAGGGTCGTTAATCGGAATTCCAATAATTTCTCACGAACAAGCATCCATCCCTGGTCTCGCGACTAAAATTAACTCGATCTTCACCCAAAAATTATTTCTCACTTGGCTGCAAACCAAAAAGTTTTTTGAAGAAGATAAAATCGAAGTTATCGGTAATCTAAACCGTAAATTGAAAGGTGATACTTCCGACAAGAATCTGGAAAAATTCTTAAGTCGAGAAGGCAAGCTTATTTTTGTCATGGGCGGTAACCAAGGCTCTCATTTTTTAAACGAAATAATATTCGAACTAGTTGATAAAATGTCCAACATCAACTTCCTTCATCAAGTTGGAACCACAAATTTCGCAGGGGACCTTGACCGAAGCAAAAAAATAAAGAAGGATAATTATTTTGCACTCGATTATCTTGGATCCAGCGATTTCGCGGCGAGCATCAAAAATGCGGATCTTGTGATAAGCCGTTCAGGCGCAAACACCGTTTGGGATCTTGGCTTACTTGGCAAAGTCTCGATTTTAGTTCCACTACCGATTGCAGCTGGCAACGAACAATTCCACAATGCCAAAATCCTAGAAAAAGCGGGCTCCGCAGTTATCCTTTCACAGAAAAGTTTAACTACAGATCAACTGGAAGAAGAAATCAAAAACGTTTTTAAAAACTTTGAAAAATACCAAAAAGAAGCACAGCAGTTTTCAAAAACGCTTCCCCAAGACGCCACAGAAAAATTTGCGTCGTACGTTTTAGAATCAGCAACCTAAATTTTATGATTAAAAAAGCTGCCCTCACCTTAATTTCTATCCTCGTTATTTCTTTTCTTACTTATCAGCTCTTTTTAATTCGAAGTATAGAAGTAAGCTCGAATAACTGTATAAAAGTTGATGACGTCGACCTTAAAGGAAAGTTAGTTTTTACAGTCCAAGAAAAATCTCTCGAAAAAACTCTAGCGGAAAGGTTTACATGCGCGACGGAAGTGAAAGTCGAAAAAAAATATCCCTCAAAAATTAAAATCACAACAACTTCACCCTCCGCAGTCTTAAAAGTCGAAGGAACAAATCTTCAAATCGACGAACTTGGGCTCGTCACAGAAGGCGCAGCAAACAATCTGCCCACGCTCTTTGTCGCCTCAAAAGCGGCGCTCGCGCCAGGTGCAAAAACCCAAGACGAAACGGTTTTAACCGCGGCCGCTCTTGCAAAATTCCTTCAAAAAAGCGACTTTGACATGCAGAATTTAAGAGTCATCGACCAAAATGAAATCGCGGCTTACGACGCAGGTCAAACAATGGTAATTTTCTCCACAAAAAAGCCTGCAGGCGAGCAGGTTGACTCTTTACAGCAAGTCTTGGCTAAGGCTAGAATAAAGGGCGATAAAATTGCTAAAATTGACTTACGCTTCGATAAACCAGTAATAACTTATCGTCAATGAATACATCAACTTTAAGTATCTACCATTTTCCAATTTCCAATTTCCATTTAATTAATAATCAATTTGCAAATTAGAAAATCAATGGCAAATGGAAAATTGAAGCTCATTTATGACTAAAGATAAAGTAGTAGTCGGCATCGACGTCGGCTCTTCAAAAGTAACCACCTTAATCGGCGTCGTGCAGGAAGAGTTGGCGATCAACATCATTGGAGTTGCAACAAGTCCAAGCAAGGGTTTGCGAAAAGGCCAAGTCGTAGACATAGACGAAGCTGTCAGCAGCATCACGCAGTCTCTCGAAGCCGCGGAGAGAATGGCTGGCTATTCGGTCGGTACCGCATTTGTTTCTGTCGATGGGACACACATCGAATCTCAAAATTCCAAAGGAGTTGTTGCTGTTGGTAATCAAAACGGAGAAATAACCCAGGAAGACGTCTTAAGAGTAGTCGAAGCCGCCCGCGCGATCTCGCTTCCTTCGACCAAGGACATTCTCCACGTTATTCCAAGAAACTTCATTGTCGATTCTCAAGCCGGTATCAAAGACCCTGTCGGCATGACCGGAGTAAGATTGGAAGTCGAAACTCACATCGTAACGGGCGCGGCAACCGCACTTCGAAATATCGTCAAATGCATCGGCCAAGTCGGAATAGACGTCGAAGGCCTCGTTTTTTCCGGAATCGCATCTTCTTATTCGGTACTTACCGACACCGAGAAAGAATTAGGAGTCATACTTGTCGACTTTGGCGGTGGAACAACAGACGTGACCGTCTTTACAGACGGCGCGCCAGTTCACAGCAGCGTTTTACCCGTTGGTGCAAGAAACGTTACTAACGATTTGGCGATTGGTCTTCGAATCTCTCTTGAATCCGCGGAAAAAATAAAACTCGCCCTTTC
>JANLHP010000024.1 GCA_024654445.1 Candidatus Curtissbacteria bacterium
TGATGATGAAGAGGAAAAGAAAGACGACGAGGAATCAACTGAGTAGTTTTGGGAGTGATTCAGTCAAACGAACTCCTAGCGTTTGGGCTTAACTGAAAAGGCTTAGAGTATTTTTGTGCCTGGACTACCATTTTTTACTATAGTATACTGGCGGGTGCCTGTAAAAGGTGGCTGTTGTTTTTTATGGGCTTAGGTAAGAGAGCTTGTTTTTCTCGACAAGTTCAAAAAATAGGTTAGTTTATGCCCAAAGTTTACCACGATGAACTCTTCTCGTTTTCCATAGAAGATCAGCAACTCACTACCTTTATAAAGATGAAGGTTCATCCTACGTTCGCTTATACGGATAATTTTCCCCAAACGTACGAAGTACTCAAGCAATATTTTCCGAGTGTTTTATTGGCAAAGTGTTTTAACCGAAAAAGGTTGCCCTTTGCTCAAGAAGTGAAAGATACAGAACTCGGTCACCTTTTCGAGCACTTGATTCTAGAAAATTTGTACCGAATTAGGCTTTCACAAAGTGTAGCATCTCCTGTTTATAAAGGAGTTACAGAATGGGACTGGAATCGTGAGCCTCGTGGAACTTTTAACATTACACTACACGCGGGATTTAGGGATGCCGAGATATTGCCTCGCGCCATTAACAAAAGCGTGGAACTTCTTAAGAAAGTCATCTCTCCTATAAGTGTTGCTGATGCTACTCATGAGACACCAACAGATAGCCATATCGGACTACCTGTTGATATCGTTTTATAGCTAAACTTTAGCGCGAGTTTCCCCTGGAACGGTTGGACTGCCTGGAACCTGAAGAGTTTCTTTGTGATTTACTTTGCCCTTCTTCTCGTCCGCTTTGTCCGCCTTGTCTACCTTGTTTAGGTCTTCTGCCGCTATTTGAATTTCCTGCCATTTATATATCTCACCTCCTCCGTGTTTTATACAGTATTGAAGTTAACGAAACTAAACGTTTGCGTCTTCTTCCGTGCTTTGGTCTTCTTCAAAGTAGTCACCACTCATTCCTCCTGCTATACCTGTGTCTCCTTGCCATTCTTCGTCCGTCATGTCACCAGCTGTTTCGTCTTGTTGCTGTTGTTTTTTGTCATCTAACATTTTCTTCACCTCCTTTCACTTTAAGGACAAACCTAAGAAGGTTAAGATGATTTTGAGGGTTAAGAAGGGTTTAAAACCTTCTGTATCTTCTTAATCTTCTAAACCTTCCAAATCTAAATTTGCATACGTCGATAATAGGTATTTTAATTGTGATTTTTATTAGGAGATGCGTAACAGTTTGGTAAGAAAAATGAAGGGGGCCAGTAGGGATGGTAGATTGGTGGGATTGTAGGAAGTTAGGTCAGGTGCTGGGGTGTCTTAGAGTGAACTGAGTGAAGCTTGTATCTTTTCTGCAGTGAAGTCCCAGTTGCCAGATAAAATGTCGAGGGTGCCGTTTTTAATTGCCTTTTCTTCGGCCTGTTTTCCGATTTTGCACAAACGCAGGGCTTTGTTGAGATTTTTAACAGCCGAAGATTTATCCCCCATGCTGCTGTAAATCATGCCTAATGCTTCAAGGTTTTCCGCGTTTTCACTTATTTTTACGGATTCCGAAAGAAATTCTTTGGCTTTTTCCAGCTCGACCGTGTTAAGGAAGGCCGCGCCAACTGCCGAAAGGACCTGCGCTTTGGCTGTTTTTTGCGCGGGTGTGGGGTTTTTGGCCTTGAAATATTCACACTTTAATATTTGCTCGCCAAGGTAGATTAATTGGGGATAACCTTGGGCGTTATTTAGACTGGCCAAATTTTGAATCGCTTCTTTCGCGGTTTGATCTTCTACTTCAAGGATTTCTTCCTCTTTGTATTTTGCGCGCTTTACGTTTCCGTTCAACCACTCCGCTATTCCCCAGTCGAGGTCTAACGTCAGGGTCAAAACGTCTTCTTGCATTGTGTCTTGGTCTTCGTATTCTTTAGAGAAAACAGATTCGTACGCCGGGTCCGCTTTCCACTGGGGGGTTGCAATGTATACTTCTACGCTAAACTTGCTTCTGGAGATCGCTTTGGGGACGAGGTAAAAAATGAATCTGTGGCCTTCGTGGCTGACAAACGCGTTATTTCTGTTTATGTTGAGAATCATTTAGTCTACATACTATATGCTTAAGTGGGCAATTAAGCAATGTTTTGCCTCCAGCGGATATCCTGTAGTCTATCTATTTAACACTATATGTGCTATCGTAGTTGGTGGAGGGAGGATATTTAAATGATAGACGAACCAAAAACAGAAGAAAAAACAGAAGAAGCTGCTGTTGAAGAAAAAACAACAGAAAAAGCTGAGTAGTGATATGGGCGGATTCTCGTTTGATAGTCCGCCTAAAGTTTCCCCAAAACCCTTAGAGACATCAAAAACCCTTTGACCCTATAGTTGCTTATTGGCTCAGGACATGCTACAATGCACAAAGTAGGTTTAAGAGCTTATTTTAAGCTCACAGATAGTACTCTGGTACTTCTGCTTAGTTATTGTTAGTTTTAGTTACGTCGGATAAAGATACCCAAGTTTTTTTGTATCTTACCCCTTTTTAAAACCTCTTCTTAAGCAGAAATACCACAGTATTATCCCCTTATTATATTAAAAATATTTGACTTCCCTGGGTAAAAACTTGAGGAGGGTTTAACATATGCATTACAGATCTCGGAGTACTTCCTTTGGAAATCATAGGAGTACAAATTATTCCAACTATAGAAGGCCGTCTTATGGAAGAAGGCGCGAAAAGCCCAAACTTGACGCTAATCTTTTTGTAAAACGCGCCCAGCCGACTACTTCAGTCGAGTATGTTTCCACGGCTTCATTTTCCACATACAACATTTGTAATGAGCTGAAGCGCAATATAGAGGCGCGAGGGTACAACAATCCCACGCCGATCCAAGAGCAGACGATTCCTATTTTGCTTGAAGGCCGCGACGTAATCGGTGTAGCCAATACAGGAACGGGTAAAACGGCCGCGTTTCTTATTCCACTTGTTAATAAAGTATTTTTAAAGCGATCGGAAAGAGTTCTTATAGTTACGCCGACGAGGGAACTTGCGATGCAGATTGCCGATGAATTCAGGCAATTTTCGCGAGGGATGAATCTGGAAGCTGCTCTTTGCATTGGCGGGGCTGGTTTATTTATGCAAGCGAAAAATCTATCAAGGAACCCACATTTTGTCATTGGCACACCAGGGAGACTTCAGGACTTGATCAGGAGACAAAAACTGAACTTGAACACGTTTGGAAATGTAGTTTTGGACGAAGTCGACAGAATGGTAGATATTGGCTTCATAAAAGAAATAGAATCTTTGATTGCAATGTTATCTCCAGTTCGCCAGTCTTTATTTTTTTCGGCAACGGTTTCCGGAAAAACCAAGGAAATTCTTAATAAGTTTGTGGACCAGGCGGAAGTTGTTTCGGTCAAAAGTCAGGATACTGCCGAAAATATAGACCAGGACGTTGTCTATGTCCACGACAGAGCGAAAAAGCCCGAGATGCTGCAAGGATTACTTAGACAGGAAGGTTTCGACAAGGTTTTAGTTTTTGGACAAACTAAATGGGGCATTGAGAGGCTTACCAGGACGCTTGTAGAAAACGGGTTTAAGGCAACATCAATTCATAGCAACAAATCTCAATCGCAGAGGAAAAAGGCGCTGGAATTATTTAAGAGCGAGAAGGTACAGGTTCTGCTTGCGACAGACGTTGCTTCTCGAGGACTCGACATAGACAATGTAACTCACGTTATTAATTACGACGCGCCCGAATCTTACGACGAATACATCCACAGAATTGGCCGAACCGGCCGCGCAGATAAAAAGGGCATCGCTTTAACGTTTGTAGAGTAATCTTCGACTGCTTTGTCATCCTCAATTCAGTTGAGGATCTACTCCTCTCAGTTGGTCATCTAGCAGATCCTCGCTTTCGCGAGGATGACGAGTGATGTGCGAGGATGATACCCGGAAGTATTCTTTGATTCAGAATTCTGATCAACTGACTTACTGACCACCGAGTTTTCCGACTTATCTGAGTTTACGGCCTGAAGAAGGATTTCACTTCGTCGAAGTGAATGAGTTCATTAAAGTCGTAGTCGATTAGAGATTCATTTCCACCCATTCCTAAATGCCAATAGTTAAACCCGATGACGTTCGGGTGATTTTTTGCAGCTGCCATTGTTGTTTTAATGATTGCCTCCAGATCTCCGCCGCCGATTGTTCCCCACTCCCCGATTACTATTGGGATGCCGGGATAAATAGAGCTTAATTCATTGAGGTCTTCTTCCATAGTAGTGCCGACTGCTTCTGGGTAGTGATCGATTGTGATGTTGCCCATTTTCGCTATCGTTTCGTCTTCCAAGATACCTTCCCAATCCGGATTGTTATGGCCCCAGGCAACAAATCCGTCGAAGCCGTAATAGCCAATTTTTATGTTGTTCTTGCCAATTTCGGAAAACGCGTCTTGCGACATGTCGATTGCGACTCTCAAAAAGACGTTGAAGTTTTCGCGATTTGGGAAAATACAAACACCACCGTGACAGAAAGTTATTCCCTGAATCCCCCCGTTTTGAGGTTCCGGAATTGGCGTAAAGATGTCACCTTCGGCGAAAAGGTCCGGGTTTGCTTTGATGTAATCGGAAATTTGCTTTAGGTAATTTGCATTCGGATCTTTCGACTTGCCGTAAATTCCTTCAAAGGCAAGAGGCATGTGACGATGCCAAACTTTCATGTCTCGCTCCCTAATTTCCCTAACCCAAATTCTGGTGTATGCAAGCGAATTGCCACAACTTGGGCTGTCGTAAGGAGTTTCAACCGAAACGTAATTTGCTCCGAGATCGTGGGCTTTGTCTAGCCATTTGCCTATAAATTCTTCGTCGGCAGGATCGCAGATTATGTCTTTTGTGATTTTCATAGAAGAGACGCCCTGAATTTCCCAGGTGCTGGTTCTTGGTTCTGGGCTAGGTCCTGGCTCGGGAGTTGGTGATGGCGCAGGACTTGGGCTCGGCGTTGGTTCGGGACTTGGAGACGGGGATGGTTCTGGTGTTGGCGTTGGGGAAGGCTCTGGAGATGGCCCAGGTTCGGGTGTAGGGTCGGGTGACGGACTCGGAGCAGGTAATGGATCTTCTAAACCAGTTCCGCCTTGTGGTGAGTGAGTCGGTGTTGGTTCTGGCGTCGGCTGAGGTGACGCTTCTGGAGTTGGTGAAGATTCTGGTGATGGTGCGGGAGGCTGCGGTGGTTCAGGTGAAGGACTAGGGGTTGGCGATGGAACTGGCGTAGGAGTTGGTTGATCTGAGGACTGGGCAGAGTTTGGTGCAGGCGTTGATGTGTTGTTTGGTGGTTCGGTCTTTTGTGTTTCGATTTTGGACTGACCAAGCGTTTCTCCTGATTTTGCTGCGATAGGAGGTGTTGGTGATGGGTTAGCACCTGGTAACGATACCAACTTAGGAGAAGAAGTTGATTCTGGTTCTTCTGGAGTCTTCGGCTTGTCGGCAATATATTCTTCTGGAATCGGGGAAACAAAGCGCGTATCGCTTTCTTTGAAGAGGTCGAAAATCGACCAATCAAATTCTAGAGATAATATTTTTTCTTTCATGGTAAGAAGGGGTTGTTGCCAATTTGGCGCGGCAGCTTGAACTGGCGTTGTAAGAACTTGCGACCACAGGAAAAGCGCAAGCGCGAGGACAGGGAAAATCCTAAAAAATGATCGCATAGATGCGATCATGAAGCGAGCAAACATTGAGCGTGCATTTTAGCAGAAAAAGGCGAATTTTGGAAGCCAAACAAGGCCCCATCCTTATCTTAGTTATCAGTTTTCTGTGGTGAGTTGTCAGAATTTGGTCACTCAGTTTTCTGTTATCAGTCAGAAAACTGGCAACCGGCAAACTCGAATCCGAAAACTGAAAATTGAGAACCAATTACAATTTTACTGTATTAAGGTGAGAAAATGTTACCTTTGTCCTACTCTTTTTCTTCTTTCTTCAAGCTCATCGAGGACTATTTTTCGGATCCTGATATTTTTGGGAGTAACCTCTACAAGCTCTGAATCGTCAATGTATTCGAGCGCATCTTCTAAGCTCATTCTGGTAATTCCTTTAAGGCGTGCGGCCACGTCCTCACCCTTACTGCGCATATTGGTTAAATGTTTTTCTTTACAAACGTTAACTCGAATATCTTCCGCTCTGGAGTTCATACCTATTACTTCGCCTTTGTAAACCACTTCTCCGGCGTCTACAAAAAGAACTCCCCTTTCCTGAGCGTTAATTAACCCGTAAGTCTTGGTTGTTCCGCTTTCATGAGCGACTAATGAACCGTTTGTGCGGCTGTATGAAGAAACAATTTGAGGTCTGTATTCGTAAAATAATGTATTTATTATTCCCAGACCTTTTGTATCTGTTATAAATTCACTTCGGTAGCCGAACAAATCTTGAGTGGCAATTATAAACTCGAAAAAGACCATGCCTTCTTCCGTCTTCATATCGACGAGCTCGCTGTGTCTTTCGCCCATTTTTTGCATGATGACGCCTGAATAAGTTTCCGGAGCCTCTATGAACACTTGCTCGTATGGCGTGTGTGTTTTGCCGTCTATGACTTTTGTAATTACCTGAGGACGGGCTACCTGCAGCTCGTAGCCTTCTCTTCTAAGCCGCTCGATTAAAATCGCAAGATGTAGTTCGCCTCGCCCGCTGACTATCCAGTCACCAATCGGGCCGTCTTCAATTCTTAGCGCGACGTCGGTTTCGAGTTCTTTGAAAAGTCTTTCCCTTATTTGCCTCGATGTTTTAAACCTTCCTTCTTTGCCAGCAAGAGGTGAGCTATTGACGCTAAAAGTCATCCGGATTGTTGGTTCTTCGACTTTAAGAGGAGGCAGAGCAATTGGCGTTTGAAGATCTGCTATGGTTTCGCCGATTGTGATGTCGCTGATTCCGGAAATCGCGATTATGTCGCCGGCTTTGGCTTCTTTTACATCTTGCTTTTCTAAGCCGACAAAACTTGCGATAGAAGAAATGTTTGCTTTTTTACTTTGTCCGTCAGTTTTGATGTGGGTAATTTCTTGGCCAGCTGCGATGACTCCATTGTAGATTTTGCCAATCGCGATTCTTCCTTTGTGTGTGTCGTAAGTGATATTTGAAACCAGCATTTGAAGAGGTTTTGAATCGTCGCCTGTTGGAGGCGGCACTTCCTTGATGATCGTGTCGAAAACAGGAGAAATATCAACCATTGAGCTGATATCGGCTTCTAGTCCTGCTTTTCCGTCTTTGGCGACTGTGTAGATTACAGGAAAAAATGCTGTCTCTTCGTCGGCTCCGAGTTCAACAAATAAATCAAAAACGCGATTTAGAACAAAATCGACTCTGGCGTTAGGCTTGTCGACTTTGTTGATGACGACGATTATTTTGTGTTTCATCTTGAGCGCTTGCTTCAAGACAAATCGAGTCTGTGGCATCGGGCCTTCTTGAGCGTCAACCAGCAAAAGACATCCGTCTGCCATCGTAAGCACGCGTTCAACTTCCCCACCGAAATCGGCGTGGCCGGGGGTGTCGATAATATTTATTTTCACACCATTCCAGACAACGGAGGCGTTTTTGGAAAAAATCGTAATTCCACGTTCACGCTCAAGTTCGTTGCTATCCATAATTAGGTTTGCTTCGTCTACTTCTTTTTTGAGCTCGGTCTTGGATTGTCTCAGGAGCGCGTCCACAAGCGTCGTTTTGCCGTGGTCGACGTGAGCTATTATTGCGATGTTTCTTAATTTATTGTCCATTTTTTAAGTTTTAAAAAACCGCCCGTTGGCGGCTTTCTGTTGTTTTACCCTTTTTTAGCTGAGTTTTATCGAATTTGGGTTTTTTAATTTTTCTTAGCAAGAACTACGCTCTTTTTCCTGTTTTCCATCAATTCTCTTCTGTCTCTCATCTCCTGGAATTTAGCGTCGACAATTTTTTGGCATTCTTGGTCAGGGCACACAGACTGCTCATAGGTCATAAGAGTGCCCTTGCCATTCTCACCCCTATCTTTCCACTTCTTTTGAAAGATACGGATTTTGCCGCACCTAATACATTCGGTGAACTCTTGCTTTTGCATTGTTTTTTCTTTTTAACTTACCAACTTCGAGAACGGTTGTCGTCTGAACGATTGCTTCGGTTTTCTTGAGGACGAGCCTCATTAACTATAATCTTTCTGCCGTCTAATTCGTAATTGTTAAATTTCTTGATCGCTTCTTGAGCTTCTTCTTCTGTCGCCATTTCGACAAAAGCAAAACCCTTGCTTTGACCTGAAAACTTGTCAGTTATTAAGTTAACGCTGTCTATCTTTCCAGCTTGCGCGAATAGTTCTTCAACTTGTGCGCTTGTTACGCTATAAGAAAGACTGCCTACAAATAATCTTTTTGCCATATATTTTTCCTCCTTTCGGTCTTAAATGAATTTTGTTGTTTCTAAGTTTGGGGATACAAATTACCTTGAGGTACCTACAACTTTTAAACGCTTCTATTTAAGCTTGGTGTAATGATACCATTTGGAAATAGTTGAAGTCAACTATAGGGTTTGGGTTTAATTGACCGTGATTGTGCCGTGTTCTTTAAATCTGAGGTCGCAGAGATTAGTTTGAATTAAGTAATTTCCGCCGACGTTAAATTTAATCTCGATCGTTTTATCGTTTTCTACCTTATATTGAGTCTGTCCTATATAAAGACAGGTGTTTGAGTTCCCGTTTACGAGGCTAAGAAAGTACTTTTGACCCCTTTCTAGGTTTAAATAAAGTTTCTCGCCTTTTAAAAGATCCAGAGTAAAAACTTTGTCTGGAGTTATCGTTTCGCCTTCCTCTTTAGTAAGAACGTTCACGTCAACATCATTCTTTTGCTTACCCAAAACTTTGGAAAC
>JANLHP010000025.1 GCA_024654445.1 Candidatus Curtissbacteria bacterium
TGAAACGTTTTAGTGACGAAGTGATTGAAATGAAATTTGTTGACTGGAAAGACAGTTACTTTTTGACAATTGAGTTGGAATTTAAGAAGGAAAAATGAACTCACACGAACATAAATTCTACAAGGCGGTCAACTACAGACACTCAGAGATTACAGGATGGTTTGAGAGTGTGTTTATGAAGTGTTTATTTTGCGAGGAGGCTAAAGCGTGAAACTTTTAAAAAACATATACGACGGAGTACTACTAATCTTTGGAGGAATACTAGCGGCTATTCTTTCAATGATTATGGCTTTTTTGTGGAAGAAAACAGTAGACCACGCCAAACACGAGAAAGCCTTTGATTGGGACAACGAATACTGTTTGTGTGAGGGGGAGAATAAATGAAAAATCTTAGTCGTCGGCAAGAACCCTGGCACTGGAAATTTCACCTTTTATTAGTGCTCTTAATTGTTTTGTTAGGATTTATTTTTAACCGAGTGTTTGTGTACAAACCTGAAGTTTTAGCTGCCGAGACTTTGCCAGTAGCGTCACCGATAACTTCACCCGTGCCTACGTCTACTCCAACCGCAACGGTGGCAGAGATTGTTAGTGCCAAGCCATACGACATCTATGTGGGCGAGTTTGTTGACGAGTATTTCGAAAATCCGGCCCAACAGTCAGAAGTCCGAATGATTATGCACTGTTTGCTTTATAGGGAAACAAAACATGATTTGAGCAAGGGGCATGGCGATGGCGGACTGGCAGGCGGTCCTCTTCAATATCACGAAGCTACCTGGGAAGGTTTTAGAAAGATTATGGTCAACAAAGGACTAGTTACAGAAATAGGGTCCAGGTATGACGTCAAAGAATCGATAAGGACAACCGTTTGGGCAATCGAAGACGGAAGAGCACTTAACTGGGGTCCTCTGCTTCGTAATTATAACGGTCAAAATTATGCAGATTGTCCTTATCCATCATTTTACGAAAGATGAATCACCTAACACCGGAGATAGTTAAAAAATTAAGCTCTGAGGGTAAAACGTTACAGAAAATTGCCGATATGTTCCATGTTACCAGGCAAGCCGTGTGGTTTATGACAGAAAAGGGACGGGAGTACCGACGGGAGTACCAACGGCACTATTATCACCTTAAAGTTAAAGCTATATTCCCGAATTGTAATAGGTGCATGGGGAAGAAACAAAAACAATAGACATGAACAAAGACCTTGCATATTTAATAGTCGCTGCATTTGCAGCAATAGTCATTTGCTCAGTGATAGCGCTTATCGGGAAGGATAAAGACGAATGATAACCGAAGAACAAAAAGCAGCATATATTAAAAGAGACAGGGAACTGGCCGAAAAGTTTGGAACTGTGCCGGACGTAATCTCGGCTATAAAAGGGATGGTAGGTCAAGGCCGCAAACCCAAAGAGATCCAGGAACACTTTGAGGAAAAAGCCCGGAATCTGTTAAAGCACAAGGACCACAATCGTAGCCGCCTTGAACACGCGAAATTTGTCGTGTCTTTTCTTAGCAGGATAAGCGAAGAAGACTTGAAGGAAATTAACAAACCAGTGAAGGAGGTGAAAAATGACATTTAAAGAATTTGTTGCAGAAATTATGGACTATGAAAGCGATACTTTTTCAGCAAGCGGCTG
>JANLHP010000026.1 GCA_024654445.1 Candidatus Curtissbacteria bacterium
CGACCCTGAGTGGAATCGAAGGGTCGACTTCGCTCGAATAAGCAAAAGCTTGCGGTCCTCGCCTTACAGGCTGCGGGCCTAAATATTCTTCGAGCGAACAAAGAGAGTCGAGAAGAAAAAATAGTTTTGACTATGAACCATAAACTATCAACTAATTATGCTTGATATTAAATTCATCCGCGAAAACCCAGGTCTTGTCGAAGAAGGCGCCAAACAAAAAGGCTACGTAGTTGACATAAAAAAGCTTTTAGAAGTCGACGACAAACGTCGAAAATTGATTGAGGAAGTAGACAAGCTCAGATCACAAAAAAAAGAAGCTGCGGAAAAAAGGGACGAAAGTGAAGGTTCGAAGATCAAAGGAGAACTGAAACAAAAAGAAGAACAGCTTGAAAAATTAAACGAAGAATTCTACGAACTAATTAGAAAAGTTCCAAATATACCCAAAGACGATGTTCCCGCGGGGCGTGACGAAAACGACGACGCTGTTGTAAAAGAAGTAGGAGAGAAACGAAAATTTGATTTTAAAATCAGAGACCATCTAGAGCTTGGCACATCAAACGACCTTATAGACGTCGACAGGGCAGCCAAAACATCTGGCTCCAGATTTAATTTCTTAAAAAATGAACTCGCACTTCTGGAATTTGCTCTTATAAGCTTTGCCTTCGAAACTTTAACAAAAGAAGGTTTTATTCCAATTGTGCCGCCAGTAATAATTAACAAAAAAGTCGCGGAAGGTCTAGGTTATCCTGAATACGAAACCGGTGAGGGATACAAGGTCGACGATCAATATTTAGTAGGTACGGCTGAACACTCTATTGTTCCGATGCATATGGATGAAACTCTCAGTGAAAAAGACTTGCCCAAAAGATACGTGGGTTTTTCGACTGCTTTCCGCAGGGAAGCAGGATCATACGGCAAAGATACAAGGGGAATTTTAAGGGTCCATCAGTTTGACAAAGTGGAAATGGTCTCATTCGTCAAACCCGAAGATGAGGACAAGGAACACCAATTCTTAGTATCTCTCGAAGAGAAACTTATTTCAGGCCTTGGTCTAGCGTACCGAGTAGTTAATAAATGCTCAGGGGAGCTAGGATTTCCAACAGCGAGGAAATACGATATCGAAACATGGATGCCGGCGCAAGAAAAATACAGAGAAACACATTCAGCATCGACTAACTCAGATTTTCAATCAAGAAGGTTAAACATCAAGTATCAAAGCGTAGGCCAAAAAGAATACGTTTATATTTTGAACGCAACAGCCTTCGCGATCGGTAGAACCCTTATTGCGATTATGGAAAATTACCAGCAAAAAGACGGGTCCATAGAAGTTCCAAAAGTCCTCCAAAAATACACCAATTTCACAAAAATTCCAGCCTAAGAATCTATTCGGAGTGAGCGAGAACCACGGACTTTAAGCCATGAGAATCTTATAGTCTCGCGAAACGAGAATCAAAATACCACGCCCTTTAGGACGTGTGTAGTTTATTGACAGGGAAGCTCGTTTAGATTTACTGTTAAGTTAGAAAGCCTCCCGTCTGCTCTCGGAGGCTTTCCTTTGGAAATCCCCAAAAAACTGAAATTAAGATATAATATCTGGGCATGAAATCATACCTGCCCGAAGATGACGATGCTCCAATTAGAAAGCGCAATCGCGTAAAAAGACTTGCTCCCAAACAACACAAAATTGTTCACGAATCTGGTAGGTCAACAAAAACTTTGTGGCAGCAAATTATAGAAAGGTCAGAGAAAAAGTAATATGCTTGGAATTTTAAATAAATTTTTAGACAGCAACGAAAAGCAAATCAAAAAACTTCAGCCTCAAGTAGATGATATTAACAGCTTGGAGAAGAAGTTTGAAAAGCTGACGGATGAAAAACTTCTAGCAAAAACCGCGGAGTTCAAGCTAAGGCACGAACGCGGAGAATCGTTAGATGACCTTTTACCAGAAGCTTACGCGACTGTCAGAGAATCCGCCAAAAGAACCCTCAACCTAAGACACTACGACGTTCAGCTTATAGCAGGCATCGCTCTTCATATGGGAATGATTGCGGAACAGCGAACTGGTGAAGGAAAAACTCTTACTGCAACCCTACCTCTTTATTTAAACTCTCTTGCGGGGAAAAATGTCCAGCTGGCGACCGTCAATGATTATTTGGCGAGAATTGGTGTCGGTTGGATGGGCCCAATCTACAGCGCTCTTGGAGTAAGCGTCGGCGTTGTCATGCAAGACGCCGCTCACGTTTATGACCCTAAACACGAAGCCAAAAATCAGCTCGACTGGCGTCTTCGCCACCTAAAACCAGTCAGCAAAAAAGAAGCGTACCAGGCGGATATCACTTATGGAACCAATAACGAATTCGGTTTTGACTATCTTCGCGACAACATGGTCTGGAACTTAGACGACATGGCTCAACGAGGGCAAAACTACGTAATCGTCGACGAAGCAGACTCTATTCTTATCGACGAAGCAAGAACTCCACTCATCATTTCCGCGCCCAGCGCTCAGGCAACAGACAAATATTCTCAGTTCTCAAAACTGGTAGAAGAACTTTCGGCAGAAACAGACTACGTCATTGACGAAAAACTAAAAACCGCAAATCTAACCGAGCATGGCATCACCAAGGTAGAAAAGAGGCTCGGAGTTACCAACTTATACGAAAAAGATTTCAGCGCCATTCATCATATTCAACAGGCTCTTCGGGCAAAAACTCTCTTTTTTATAGATCGCGACTACGTTGTCAAGGATAATCAAATTGTTATCGTCGATGAATTTACTGGAAGACTTATGCCAGGTAGGCGCTGGTCGGAGGGGTTGCATCAGGCAATAGAAGCCAAGGAAGGAGTTGGGGTTCAGCAAGAATCTCAAACTCTAGCCACAATTTCCTTTCAGAATTTTTTCCGTCTATATGACAAATTAGCAGGAATGACCGGAACTGCAGTCACAGAAGCCGAAGAATTCCATAAAATTTATAGCGTTGAAGCGCTCGTCGTTCCGACAAACAAGCCGATGGTAAGAAAAGACGAATCGGACGTCGTTTACAAAACAGCGAAGGCAAAATTTACCGCAATCGCAAACGAAGTAGGCAAGCGACACGAAGAAAACCAGCCGGTTTTAATCGGAACGACTTCGATCGAAAAAAATGAATTTTTGGCGTCACTCCTTAAGAAGAAAAAAATCCCCCACCAGCTCCTTAACGCTAAAAATCACCAAAGGGAAGCAGAAATAATCGCAGAAGCCGGCAAAATTGGATCCGTTACTCTTGCGACTAATATTGCGGGTCGCGGGGTCGATATTATTTTGGGAGGAACTCCTCCAACCGACAAACATGGTCGTCCGACAACAAAGGGAAGGGAATACGAAAAGTGGAAAAAGAACCACGAGGAAGTTAAATCAATTGGCGGTCTCCACGTAATCGGTACAGAAAGGCACGAGTCCAGACGAATCGACAATCAGCTTAGAGGAAGGGCAGGCAGGCAAGGGGATCCGGGCTCAACTAAATTTTATGTCGCTCTGGAAGACGATATTATGCGCCTTTTTGGAGGGGACCAAATTGCCAGAATCATGACTGCATTTAAGCTCCCCGAAGACACCCCAATTGAGCACTCAATGGTTGCAAAAGCAATAGAAAACGCTCAGGTGAAAGTCGAAACCCACAACTTCGACATCAGAAAACATTTAGTTGAATACGATGACGTCGCCAACAAGCAAAGAGAAATAATTTACAGCTCGAGAAGAGAGATCCTGGAAGCAACAAAGGGGAAGGATGAGTCTTCTAAAGTTAAAGACGAATTACTTTCAAAAGTCGAAAGGGAAATTGAAAATCTTGTTCTAATGTACGCTCCGGAAGGAGTTTCGATTACTGAACACGATCAAATTGCAAAAGAATTTTCTACAATCATTCCTTTTGACCAAGCATCCCAGCAAAAACTTGTCGAAGATAGCAAAAAAATAACTGACAGCGAAAACCTGATTAAATTCTATAACGACGTCGCGACCAAAGTTTACAAAGACAGGGAAAAATCACTTGCCCCCGAAGTGGTAAGGGATATCGAGAAATTTGTAAATCTTTCTGTTATAGATACTCTTTGGACAGAACACTTGGACACCCTCGATGATTTAAGGGAAGGAATTGGTCTTCGGGCTGCAGGTCAACGTGACCCTCTTGTTGAGTACAAACAGGAAGCGTTTTCGCTTTTTGAAAAATTGATTTCGTCAATAGATTACGAAATCGTAAGGAGAATATTTAAAGTTCAAGTAAGGCAACAGCCGGAAATCGAAAGAATAGAAGAAAGGGGAGTCGAAGTTCACCCCCAGGCTTCACTCGTAGGAGATGTCAATCAACAACCAGCAATTAACAATAGGCAGAGCCCTGCGGTCCTCGCTAACGCTGCGGGCCTACAACAATCGTCAGATAAAGACCCCTTAGCAATGACAGACGAAGAGCTGGAAGCTGAAATAGAGAAACTCGAAGGACAACAGACGTCTGAAAATACTACAACTGACGATCGCGACCCAAACGAAATGTCAGATACCGAACTCGAATCTGAAATTGCACGCCTCGAAGCAATCGAAAACCAAAGCTCAAGGTCTCTCCTTAAGTCCTCGAAAGGTGAGACCTTGAATACGCCATTGAAAGTCACAAAAATAGGTCGCAACGATCCTTGTCCATGCGGTAGTGGGCTAAAGTGGAAAAAATGTGGCCTAATAAACGCTCCTCAACACAAGGGCTAACTTCTAAAGACCATTGCATTTAAAATCAAATAATCAGATACTGAAGTTGTGAAGCCTTTTTCTGCCCGAGGATTCGTGCACCCTTCAGTCATCCTCGCGATCGTCATCTTGCTCCTTGCCGTAGTTTTAACCCCTGCCAAAAAATACGTATATCTTGCTTACTCCCATGCCGCGTTCAAAATAGGCATTGATACAAATAATATTGCCAGCGAGAAATACGTCAGCTGGATTAAATCCCAAAACCAAGCTCAGCCAAATGGTCAAGCAATTTTCTTAAACAGATCAGTAGAAGCAACAAAAGTCACACAAAACCCCCGAACAAATAACCAAGCAATTCTGGGAACCCAGGCAGACGATAGCAAATGGATCGAAGTAGACCTTTCGGAACAAGCACTTTACATGATGGAAAACGGAAACGTCAAAGGAAGATTTCTTGTCTCTACGGGCAAATGGTATCCTACGCCAAGAGGCCAATGGCGAATCTGGACCAAGTTAACATCGACCCGGATGGCTGGAGGCTCAAAAGTCCTGGGTACTTATTACAACCTCCCAAACGTACCATACACAATGTACTACGACCGCGGATATGGTATTCACGGCGCATATTGGCACAATAATTTTGGAAACCCAATGAGTCACGGCTGCGTCAACATGAAGCCGGAAGAAGCGGCAATTGTCTTTAATTGGGCACAAGTTGGGACCAGGGTAATAGTAAGAACCTGACAAAACACCTCTCTTAATTTTTAGCCCAATTCGTGATACTATCCTAAATACTCAAATTTAGTTAAGAGGTCAACGAAAAGCACAATCGTGAAGAGCACGCTCGACAAAGCTTCAGAAACCCTGAAACAGCAGCTAAAAAGAAAAAGGGTAAAACTTCCTTTGAAAGAAGCGCACCAACCACCTCTCTTAAAAGGGATAACTATGGCGTCAAAGCCTAAAAAGATTTTAGTAATTGATGACGATTCAGCCATACTCGAGGCGACGCGGATAATCCTCGAAGACAAAGGATATGTTATTTCAACTTTAAACAGCGGTGAATTGATACATAAAGTGATTAAAAAAGAGAAACCAAACCTAATAATTATAGACGTATGGTTACCAGGCGAAGACGGAGACAAAATTACCCAGAAACTCAAAAGCAAAGACGGGACTAAAAAGATTCCAGTAGTTCTAATGTCTGCAAATCAAGACGTCAAAAAGATTGCAAAAGAAAACAAAGCAGAAGGATTTCTTAGTAAACCCTTTGAGATTGATGACCTCTTAAGCCTCGTAGAAAAGCATCTTAAGTAAAAAGAGTCTATTACAAACTTCTTACTGCTTTTTTGTTCATTTTCTAACTTCAGTCGTTACTATTTGCAGTATGAATAACATAACCATTCGACTGTCTGTTCCCCAAACTAGATCCGAAAGTAGTTTAGTCGCAGTGCCCAAAGTATTTCAAAGAGCCAAACTTGTGATGAGTGAATTTGTAAAAAGATCGATAGCCTATCAAATATATTTGGTCTTCAAAGCACCAGTTTTCTAATCTCAAGGTCAGAAGCCCAAAAGGACGAGGACCACAAAGACCGTCTTAATCTTTATAGGCCCACAGTTCTTCTTTTGAAGAACGAGGACGCAAAAGATTTCCTAATCTTTTATCATGTAGCCGAATCCCCGCACAGACTGAAGAAGCTTCTTTTTATTTCCTGCGTCTATCTTGTCTCTTAAATAACCGATATATACGTCAACAGCCCTCGAATCTATATCTGGGGAATAGAGCCAAACCCTATTTAAAATCATCTCCCGTGGAAGTATCCGACCTTTATTTGCCATTAAATATTCAAGTAGCTTGAATTCTTTTGGAGTAAGCTTAATGAGCTTGCTGCCTCTTTTAACTTGAAATGTCTTGCGATCGAGTTCCAGATCGCCCACTTTAAGTTTGAAGGAAGCATTATTAGTGCTTCTCAACCTTGCCTTGATTCGGGCAACAAGCTCGTCACCCTCAAATGGTTTACTCAAGTAATCATCCGCTCCCAGCTCCAACCCATGGACCTTATCCTCCACGCTGCCTTTTGCAGTCAAAATTATTATTGGAACCTCGGGGTGTTTCTTTTTAACTTCTCGACAGACACTCTCGCCGTCAATGTCAGGGAGGCCTAAATCAAGAACAATTAAATCGGGAGTTGACTTCTCTACATTTTTAAGAGCAGAGCCTCCGTCTGAAGCGGTTTCGACTACAAACTCGCTTTCAGCCAAAATCTCGCTAATAAAGTCCTGAATGTCTTGATTGTCTTCGACAACAAGAATCTTGTTCATCATGGTGCAGGAAATTATACACACAAGGTGCCCTCCGTCTCAAGTCCCAGGTGGAATGAATTATTACAGAATTATTACGCATTTTTTGTCAATATTTCATTCGAAAAAAATATCATTAACTCATACAAAGGAGGCAAATAAAAAAGGAATGGCTCGAAGAGGCAAAAAAAAGAAAAGCAGTTAAATTTAGGAACTTCAGATTCCTAAGGCAGAAACTTACACCTACTACAGACAGATAGACTAAAAAACTATCTGTTTGTAGTAGAAACACAAAATTTGTGTTTTGTAAAAAGGGGGTGAAAAATGGCTACACAAGTGCACGAAGTACACAAGTTTGATCACGGTCATGACAATGGCAGCGCGGGCGTCATACTTGCAATCATCGGTCTACTTTTAATCGTTTTTATGTTCTTTTACTTTGAACTACCGGCCTTGAGAAGTGCGGGTCCATCTGTGCAGGTTCCTGGACAAGTAGACGTTAACGTACAAGGCCAGTAGGCCTTTGATTTGAAAGACAAGATCTGTCATCATTGATTTTGTGAATTATTTGATTGCAGTACTTGCCGGGGCCCTTCAAGGATTAACAGAATTCCTGCCCATATCTTCTACCGGGCATTTAATTATTTTCGAAAATCTTTTTAACATTTCTCAAGATAAATTTGGGCTTACGTTCGACGCATCTCTTCATTTGGGTACGCTTCTTGCAGTAGCCATATTTTTTTATAAGGATTACATCACCCTTCTTAAAACCAGAAACACCATGGTTTTGAAACTCGCCCTGGGCACCATACCTGCTGTAATTGCCGGCCTTCTTTTTGAAAACTACATCGAAACTTATGCAAGAAGTCTTCAAGTTGTAGGTATCTCTTTGATAATTTTTAGCATAGTATTTGTCTTGGCGGAAAAATTTTCGTCTCAAAAAAAATCTTGGAATAAAACAACTTTTCTAGACTCTCTTGTAATCGGAATCTTTCAATCGCTCGCGCTGATTCCGGGAGTATCAAGATCTGGAGCAACTATTTCTGCCGGGCTTTTTGTGGGTCTTAAAAGAGAAGAGGCTGCCAAATTTGCGTTTATGCTCTCCGGTCCAATAATCGCAGGAGCCGGACTTATGAAATTCTTTAAAGCAACGTCAGATTTTGGCGTTAATTCATCTGAATTCGCCTTCTTCATGGCTGGGATGACGTCGGCAGCCATTTTTGGATATTTGACGATAAAATATTTCCTAAAATACCTGGCGACAAATACCCTGTATCCGTTTGTCTATTACCGGGTAATTCTTGGTTTAATTCTCCTCATATTCGCTAGAGCTTAGTATATAATTCACCATGATGGACAAAAGAGAAAGAGTCGCGGAACTCAAAAAGCGTTTCCTTGATATCAAAAGCGGCTTCAACCTGGAAAAAAGACAAGCCGAACTGCAGGAACTTGAGGCAGAAAGCGCAAAAGATAATTTCTGGCAGGATCAAGAAAATGCCCAAAAGGTAATGAAAAGAATTGCAGACGTAAGTAGCGATATCGAAACTTATAATTCATTAGAAGAGGAGATAGACGATACTGAAGGCATGGTTAATCTTGATGACGAAAAATTATCAAAAGAGCTTGACGCAGAAATAAAGCGACTTGAAGAAAAAATTGATAATCTCGAGACAAAAATGTTCCTTTCAGGAGAATTCGACGAAAATTACGCGATTCTTTCGATTCACGCAGGCCAGGGTGGCACCGAAGCGATGGACTGGGTGGCAATGCTTTCAAGAATGTACGAAAAGTATTTTCAAAAAAAAGGCTGGAAAAATGAAGTTATAGATGAAATACCTGGAGAAGAGGCAGGATTTAAAACAGTAAGTTTTAACATTGAACAGGATTACGCTTACGGTCTCCTGAAGGCAGAAGCTGGAGTACACAGACTCGTAAGGCAGTCGCCATTCAACGCTGCAAGCTTGCGTCAAACTTCTTTCGCGCTCGTTGAAGTAATACCCCAGGTAGACGAAGATGTCGACATTGAAATCAAACCTGAAGACATCGAATTTGAGTCGTATAGATCTGGTGGCCATGGGGGTCAAAACGTTAACAAGGTATCAACAGCCGTCAGACTCAGGCACAAACCTACAGGCATCGTGGTGACTTGTCAAACACAAAGATATCAGGCTCAAAACAGGGAAAATGCGCTCAAACTTCTTAAAGCTAAATTATGGGCTAAGCAAAACCAGGAAAGATTGGAAGAAAAAGAAAAACTGAAAGGCGCGCATATTATGCCTGGTTGGGGCAATCAAATAAGGTCGTATGTTCTCCACCCTTATAAAATGGTTAAAGATTTAAGGACAAACCACGAAACGAGTAACGCGCAAGCTGTTTTAGATGGCGATTTAGACGAATTCCTGAAAAGTGAGTTAAGCTTAGGATCCGCGTAACGCGTGATTTTGAAATCACGCCTTGCCCTCAAAAAATCCTGCTGATATAATTACACGAAAAGAACAATGGATCCCAAATCGCCTGTCCAACCACAACCGGATACTACCACGCCTCTAAGAACTGTCCCCGAAAAGTCGATGTTAAGTAAAATTCTACCGATAATTATCATAGTTTTAATTGTCGCAGCCGGTACTGCAACCGGACTAGTGCTTTCTTCAGTTAATAAAGGTAAAGACCGTGCTGCTACCTCGCTTAAAGAGGATGAGTTATCACCAGAGGCAAGGGAGTCATTTGCCCAAACCTTCAAAGACGAAGCAGAAGGAACAGTCGAGAAAAACGATGAACTCGACAAGTACGCCCAGGGAACGCATAAGCTGATTAGACCTGGAGGAGAAAGCCAGACAGCTTATTTAACGTCCTCGGTCCTTGATCTCGATGAATACGTCGGGAAGAAGGTCAAGGTTTTTGGAGAAACCTTCGGTTCTTCTCAAGTAGGTTGGTTAATGGACGTAGGTAAAGTAGAAGTCCAATAAAATTAAAGTTGAATCTTGCTTTGCAAGTTCAAATTTTAGGCCCGCAGTTCTGCGAATGCAGAACGAGGATCGCAGACCGTAAGGTCTATCCAAATAGGGAAAGAGGAATATTAAGGAGAAAACCTGTCTGCCGACAGGCAGGCAGTAGTAGGTTGTCTCCTTAAAGTAACATCTGCCTTTCATGATACAGTTCGAATCCGTCACCAAAAAATACCCCAACGGCCAAATCGCCTTGGAAGATATTAATCTCAAGATCGAAGACGCCGAATTTGTCTTCATAGTCGGCCCCTCCGGTGCTGGCAAATCCTCACTTTTAAAATTGATAACAAGAGAAGAAGTACCTACTGAGGGCAAAATCCTTTTCAACGGTGAAGACATTCTCAGGCTTCCACCCAGCAAGATTCCAATTTTAAGAAGGAAAATAGGCACAGTTTTTCAGGATTTCAAACTTCTTTTAAACAGAACCGTCTTTGAAAACGTCGCGGTTCCTCTTGAAGTGCTTTCACAAAAAGAAAGCGTAATCGAAAAAGAAGTATCCGAGGTATTAGAAAAAGTCGGACTTCTTGAAAAAGCAAACAGTTTTCCGGTTCAGCTTTCTGGCGGGGAAGTGCAAAGAACATCAATTGCCAGAAGTATAATTGCAAAACCCGAAGTACTTCTAGCAGACGAGCCTACGGGAGACTTGGACCCCAAAACAGCAATGGAAATTGTCGAACTTATGGAAAAAATAAACGAAAGCGACAAAACAACAATCATTATGGCAACACATAACGACGCGATTGTTAACCATTTCAAAAAGAGAGTCATTTATCTTAAAGTGGGTAAAATAGAAAAAGATGTAGAAAAAGGAAAATATGACGCAGACTAAAAAAACCCTAAAGCTTTTAAGAAGAAGCCCATATCAGGCACTCGCTGCAACACTCGCCATGTCCCTGACCTTTTTTGTCTCATCGATATTTGTGATTCTCATTCTGGGCGGGCAACTTGTCTTAAATTTCATAGAACAAAGGCCCCAAGTGATCGCTTTCTTTAAAGACGACGCCACCGAAACCCAAATTGAAGAAACAATAAATACAATTGAAAACACAGGTCTTTCCAAAGAAATAAAATATATTACTAAAGAAGAAGCGCTCGCGATCTACCGAGAACGCAACAAGGACGAGCCACTTCTACTTGAATCAGTTACAGCTGACTTTCTCCCTGCGTCAATTGACGTTTCTGTTAATCGAGCTCAAGACATCGACGAAGTAACCAGAGTCTTAAAGGAAAGAAGCGAAGTCGAGCGCGTAATAACACCTGAAAATTTAGTCGAGCAACTAGTTAAGTGGACTAAAACAATAAGGCTTGGCGGAATCATTTTTGTCACGAGCCTTCTTAGCATTTCCTTCCTTATTATAATAATGGTAATTGGAATGCGAATAGCACTCCGGCGAGAGGAAATATCCATTATGAGTTTAGTCGGTGCAACGCGGTGGTACATTGCAAAACCATTCTTTATAGAAGGGGCTCTGTATGGATTCATTGGTGCAAGCATCGCCACACTTTTTGTCTACGCGATATTGCTTTTTTACTCGCCCAGCATTCAAAATTTCCTTGGCCCGATTCAAGTTTTTCCGATCTCTCCCCTCTTTTTTCTTTATCTATGGTTAGGGGAAGCGCTTCTTGCCGCATCAGTCGGTATAATAGGCGCAGCCATTGCCCTTTATAGATATCTCAAAATTAGATAGATGAAAAGTCTGATAGTTACGTTAGTTACGGTTCTCGTCCTATTTTTCACCCTTACAAGTACCACTTACGCTGCATCATTAGAAGAATGCGATAAAGAAGATATACCATCCGATAAGGTAGGAGAATGTATCGAAATTCTCTCAGAAAAAGTTGCCGATCTTGGAAATCAAAAGAAAACTCTTGCCGCGCAAATTTCTCAGTTTGACAGTCAAATTCAACTAACCCAACTAAGAATTTCAGAGGCAGAAAAAGCCATCGAACAATTGGAAAAAGAAATTGGCGTATTGGGTTTTAGGATTGAATACATTACAGATTCGGTCGACAATTTGGAGACCCTATTAAAGCAAAGGATAGTAGCGACATATCAGCAAAGCTTCGTATCTAACTTCGAAATAATCTTGAGCTCATCAGGATTTTCAGAACTCATATTAAGAACGCAATACCTAAAGCAAGTTCAGGAGGCCGATAAAAAATTACTCGCAAATCTGCTGTCAACTAAGTCAAACTATGCAAACCAAAAAGACGAAAGAGTTGAAAAACAAGCAGCAATAGAAGAAAACAAACAAAAACTTCTAGGTCTCAAAACAAATCTCGACCAGCAGAAAGCTGAAAAACAGGTATTTCTGAGGCAAACACAAAACGATGAATCCAGGTATCAACAGCTGTTGGCGCAGGCACAGGCCGAGCTTGCAATTGCTTTCGGAGGAGGAACAGAAACTTTTATAAGGGATGTAAAAACCGGAGATGCTATCGGAACGATTATCAATGGCAAATCCGGTTGTTCTACTGGAAGACACCTCCATTTTGAAGTTCATCAAAATGGATCAATTAAAGATCCTAATGACTATTTATCTTCTACTTCTTATGATTATCCTTATGGAGAAGGTGATTCCGGAAGTATTAATCCTCGTGGTTCATTTCCATGGCCGATTTCGAGTCCGATTCATATTACCCAGGGGTATGGAATGACGCCTTACGCAAATTCCGGAAGTTATAATGGCAATCCCCATTTTGGTATAGATATGTATACTGAATCCTTAACTGTTAAAGCCGTAAAAGACGGAAAACTCTATGGAGGGTCTTACTCCGGGTGTAGCTATGGCCCATTGATATATGCAAAGATAAAGCACGATAACGGCCTCGATACCTTGTACCTTCACATGATCCCAAACTAAAATTACCTCGAGCTTCCCATTGACAAAATTTACTAAGAGCGATATTTTAGGACAGTCATGTTTTGGGCACCCTAATTGTGCCTGCCCTCTTAACTCTCCTCATACCGAGCACTGTACACGCAACCCCCGCCTCAAACTCTCAAATTACGCCAGCTCAAGTAAATTTCCCCAAAATTCCTTCACCCACCCGCTAAGTGTTTCTTCAAAACCTCAAGGAGCAACTACAATCGAACCGGAAGAGCCAGAAGAGGTTTTAGCTGAAGCTACACAAAGCGCCCCGCAAACAGTCGAAACAACACCTACCCCCTCACAACAAGTGTCATTCTCGCGAAAGCGAGAATCTGATCCTCAATCAAGTCTTCGACTTCGCTCAGACCGTTGTTGACCGTGAGCTTCGTCGAACGGTTGAGGATGACAGCTAAATTGCTTTGATGGGATAAGTGCCCAAGCCTAGGCTTGCGATACCATAGTCTGACCTGATAACCTTAAGGAATCTGGAGCTGCCCGAGGCAGAATTTACATTGTTGCAAAAACTCCTAAATTCCTTTTTAAAAACCAGATCGCCTATAGACAGATGGCTACCTGTTTTTATCTGGGCAGCAGTTATATTCACCTTTTCTTCATTGCCTCAAACAAGTGTAAGCGGGTTTTACTTAACTGACTTTATAATTAAGAAGACTGCGCACATTAGCGAATACGCTATTCTGTACGCGCTTACCTTCAGAGCATCCGGAGGCAAACTGGTCGGGTCCTATTTACTTGTCATGCTCTACGCAATTTCTGACGAAATTCACCAATCCTTTGTTCCTGGCAGGACTCCTAAAGTCTACGACGTTGTTGGATTTGATTTAACTGGTGCAAATATTGCAGCATACTCACTATGGAAATTAAAACAAATTCACAAAAAGAAACATTAGAACTAGGACAAAAGTTTGCAAAGAGTTTGATCCCGGGTGACGTTGTTGCTATTTCCGGAGAACTTGGAGCAGGTAAAACCATTTTTGTAAAAGGCATCGCGCTTGGTCTCGGAATTAAAAAAAGAATAGTTTCTCCAACTTTTACCATTGTAAGAACATACAAATTAAAATCGGCATATTTGCATCACATAGACCTTTATAGAGGAAACAGTATCGAAGACTTTGAAACACTCGGCCTTCCTGAAATTTTTGCAAATGACGCAATAGTTGTCATCGAATGGGCTCAAAGAATAAAAAAACACTTACCCAAAAAAAGAAAAGAAATTAAAATTCAAAAAACCGGTAAAAACTCTCGCAAGATTTTAATTGACGCGCAGCCAAACATTAAAGTCGCTGCAAAAATTATTAACAGTGGGGGAATACTAATATTTCCGACAGACACTGTTTACGGAATTGGGGCAAAATTTGATGACAAAGATGCCGTTGATAAAATACACAATATAAAGGGAACGCCCGACACTCAGCCCTTTCCGGTTCTCGTAGAAAGCCTAAATCAGGCACAAAAGATTGCACAAATTAACAACACCGCGCACGAACTTATAAAAAAGCATTGGCCAGGAGGCTTAACAATTGTCACAAAGCCTAAAGACGGTAAGAGTAAAATCGGCCTTAGGCAACCAAACCACGAAGAGCTCCTCGCAATTATTAGGCAAGCGAAAACGCCAATTATAGGAACTTCGGCAAACTTTCATGGAAATAAAACATCAGCCAGTTTTCAAGATCTAGATTCTAACCTTGTAGCACTTGCAAACTACCTATATATAGGTAGTTGCAAAAAGGGAATAGAGTCAACAGTTGTAGATACGACAGTCACACCGCCGAAAATTTTAAGACAGGGAGCAGTCTCACTCTAATACTCTAGAGTATTAGAGTGAATCGGAATGATCTTAAAAATAGATACAACAAAAACAGAAAAAATAAAAGTCGAGCTCCACAGCGAAGGCAAGACCTTAGATAAAATTACCAAAACCCAAAAATTAGGCTCCCAAGTACTTCTGCCGATGATTATCAAAATACTGAAGAGGAACAAGATGACATTTAAGGACCTTAAAGGAATAGAAGTAAATCCCGGCCCGGGATCATTCACCGGAACCAGAATTGGATCAACAGTTGCAAATGTTTTAGGATTCGCGCTCGATTTACCGGTAAACGGAAAAAAGGGTAAAATTGTTATACCAAAGTATGAAAAGAGTAAATTTGATTAGCCACCCTTTTGTCATCCTGAGCGGAGCGAAGGATCTGTCGTGTTCGAGATTGTTTATCTTAAACTCATCGAACTCTAAAATGACATCTTTACCAGCATGAAAATTCTAGTCACCGGCGGTGCCGGATTCATCGGATCACATGTTACACGAATGCTACTTGATCAAGGTCACGAGGTTGTCGTACTCGACAGTCTGGTTCACGGGTACAAAGACAACGTAGACCAAAGAGCAAAGTTAGTTGTCGGAGACATTTCCGATCCCGAAAAGGCAAAGGAATCACTAGACGGAGTAGATGCGGTAATTCACATGGCAGGGTTAATTGTTGTCCCGGAATCTGTAAAAGACCCGGTTTTATACGCACAAAGTAATGTCGTAGGATCAGTTAGCTTCCTTAATTCCATGAATGAAGTCGGGGTGAAAAAGATCATATTTTCCTCCAGCGCGTGCGTTTACGGATCACCGGACGAATTACCAATAAAAGAAGATGCTCCCCTTAGACCGGACAACCCATACGGCGCAACAAAGGCATCAATAGAAGCCTTTCTACAGGCATTTCACGCAAGTTATGGTATAGATGCGACAATCCTTCGTTACTTCAATCCATATGGGCCCGGGAAGTTTTACCCACCAATTACGCATGCAATACCAAATTTCATAATGGCAACCTTGGAAAAGCGCCCCATCCCTCTTTATTGGAAAGGGGAGCAAGTAAGAGACTTCATATATATAGAGGATCTTGCTCAAGCGCACATCGACGTTTTAAAGCTTGCTGGATTCAATGTCTTTAATTTGGGCATGGAGAACGGTGTAAAAGTGAAAGAAGTCGCCGACTTAATTTTTGATATCCTGGGTTATGAAGTTCCAATTGACGACCTCGGTGAACGACCAGGAGACGTAGAAGCAAATTACGCGTCAAGCGAAAAGTTGCACAAAGCAGTCGGCTGGAAGGCCAAGGTATCTCTCCGTGAAGGTCTGGAAAAAACGATAGAATATTACAAGAACCACAAGTGATCCCCACCGCTTGACAAACTTATAATAAATACTATAAAATCTGCAAACTAAATCGTACTACTAACTAAGTAGTACATCTTCTGCCACAACCAAAATGAAAGGAAGAATTTTCAAATTCTCCTTGCCCATTCTCGCAGGTTTATTCCTGTTAGGTTCTCTTGTGAACTCTCAAGTACAAGCTGAATACGAAATACAAACATTCAATTTCCCGAATTGTGAAGGATTAATTGGCACACCAGGCGACGTCGCTCATTACGAAACTGGTCTACACCAAATAGTAGGCGGTCCGCTTCTTGAGGGAAGCGACGACGTTTATTCCTTAGATGGCGGCAATTTTGTTCAATGTTTTTGTCCCCCAACAGGCGCGATTGGAATTCAAACAAATTGGCTCAGAACTGAAGAACCGATTGCAGGCTGGTTCTTTGAATTTGGACAACAGTGGAACTTAGGCGATTATTACTACGCGGCTCAAAATGTTGACTTCAACTGTCAACCAGCACAAGGTGGCGGTGAGTCAACACCGTCAGCTCAAGGCGGAGGAAATGTTACGACTCCACAATGCCCACCAAGTACAGTCCAACAAGTCGACCAAGTATGGCTCAGCGACGTTAAACCCCATGAAGTAACAGTTCACTGGGCAAATAAAGGCGACGCTCACTCTTTCCATATTGCCTACGGACCAACACCGAACCACCTTATTTGGGGCGTCGAGGTTAATGACTCAAACGCAAACAGCTACACCTTGAAAGATCTCCCAAATAGCGATATTTCGGTTAGCGTAATTGCAAAAGCAAGCCAAGATTGTGGCGGACCTGCATCAGCCGTTGTAGGACAACCACAAGTACTCGGTGCAACAGGCACAGCTGAAAATTCACTTACATTTGGGCTCTCTTCCATGCTGATCGCCCTAGGTATATGGCAAACACAAAAATCTCTCGCCAAAAAAGCAAGAGTCTAAACCCCCAATTACGCAGTTTTTCATTAGGAATATTGCTCATAACACTTGGAGCCTTGGTACTTTTGTGGAAAAGTTTGCCAGCTTTGCACATTCCAGCAACTCAAGTACAACAAGAAGAAGCAAATGCCCAAATCAATCAGCCTCTTAAAATTTACGTCCCTAAAATTTCTAAGGTTCTAAACATTACTGACGGGTATGTGATTGACAACCGCTGGACAATTTCCGAAAACGGAGTCTCCTTCTACACAAACTCAGCATCCCCAGGTGGGAGTGGTAATACTGTAATATACGGCCACAATCGCCGCGATATTCTGGGCAATTTAGAAAAAGTAAAAACTGGAGATAGTGTTTATATCGTGCAGGCGAGCGGAAATTTTATTAAATACGAAATCACAGAAACCAAAAAGGTAGAACCTCAACAAGTTGAAATACTCAATCAATCAGTCGAGCCAAAGCTAACAATTTACACCTGCAGCGGATACTTAGACCAAGCTAGATTTGTTGTCATAGCAACCCCTGTGTCCTGACAAACGCCCCCTTTCTTTAGGCCCGCAGTCTTCTTTTTCGAGTCTGCGAAGAAAAATAAGCCCTCTTACAATTCTCTTACGACTTTTAAACCCGCCCCTCACCCTTTTCGGCTAACATATCGAGGCAGAGATCACAAGCATGATTATGTACTCTAGATCGCCAAATCCCCAGGAGGTACAGTCCCCTATTCATATTGAAGCCTCCGCCGACCCTTTTTTCGAAAAGACTAAGGATGAATTTAGCCCAAACGAATTAATGTATTTAAGGGTATTAAGTGTAGGAGGTAATTTCTTTCAACAAAATCTGAATTTGAGAGACAATAGCTATAACCTTCTTAAAACCTTTTACTTAGAAAAAACCGCAGACAGTGAGTTTGTGACGGCATTCAAGGTTCCACAGGAAGAAGGATACTACGCGCTTGAAGCAAATCTGAAATCAGAAACATCTCAAGTCAAAGCTATAACAACAATCAAGGTAGGCAGAACAGAGACAATGGATACAACTTTTGATATAGACATAGACACAAATGACGGTGAAGACATTAGTGGATACGAGTCAATGGGTCACCAAACAAAGTACTTCTCGATACAATAGTTGCAATCGGACAAAAATTGCTTATTATAACGTTTATTGCAAAGCTTTTAATTCCAGATTCTATACGCTCAAAATAGCTCAAACGTCCACGAACTTAATCATACTTAACCTAGCCTTGAAAATAGAAGATTCATACTAGCAACAGCCTCAACACTATAAGTCATTTTGAGGCTTGATTTTAAAGATTTATGTATGGTAAAATAAGCCCTTAAATCAAAAAGCTATAGGATAGCTTTAAGTCTGCTCCCATTACTGCCCGTTATCGCGGGGTTTATAAGCCCTTTTTTAGAAGCATGATTAGCATTGTCGTACCTACGTACAACGAAAAATCGAATATAAAAAAGTTGCTTTCCAGAATCGAGAAGGCCATTCGAAGCCACCCTGAAGACGTAGATAAATACGAAATTGTAGTAATCGACGATAACTCAAAAGACGGCACTTGGGAAATCTTGCAAAGAGAAAAAAGCTCCAAAATTAAAGTATTTAGAAAAGAAGGTAAACAGGGCAAAGCATATTCCCTAGTTGAAGGGTTCAAAAAGAGCTCCGGCAATATCTTGGTAATGATCGACGCGGACCTTCAATATCCTCCAGAAGCCATACCCCAAATGTTAAAACTTTTAGATCATTCGGATATCGTAGTCGCTAATCGCGAAACGTACGAACACTCTAGGGTAAGAAAAACACTGTCAAGAATTTATAAATACACCTTCGGGAAAATCCTATTTGGCCTAAGTTGCGATGTTCAATCTGGTCTGAAGGCTTTTAAGCGAGAAGTTTATCACGCCACTACCCCCAACCCTAAATCTCCATGGTCGTTCGACCTTGAATTCTTGCACAAATCAAAAAACGCCGGCTTCACCATTAAAGGTTATGACATTGTCTTCGACAACCGAAAAACAGACGATTCAAAAATAGGCGTTCTAAGGGTTGGGACGGAGCTTGCGATCAATGCTCTAGTTTTGAGAACTAAAAACACACACCCTCTTACCATTCCTCCTAAACATGCGAACACAATGCATGGGGCAGGAGTAGGTTTTAAGTCACGAAAGTATGTGACCCATAGCACCTTGCCTCACTATAATTCCGCGCTTCAAGGTTTTGTCCTTTGGCAAAAGCTGTTCATCCTAACCGCTTTTGTCGCTCTTGTTCTAGGCCTTTATCTGTCTTTGCACTTAACGGCCCTTATCATCATCGGCACACTCAGCGCGATTTACTTCTTAGACGTTCTGTTCAGCCTATTTTTGATAGTAAAGAGTTTACACTTTCCTCCGGAATTAACCACAACGTCACAGGAAATAAACTCGTTAAAAAACAAAGATCTTCCAATTTACTCAATCCTTTGTCCTCTTTACAAAGAGGCGAATATCCTCCCTCAATTTTTGGACGCGATAGCAAATATCGACTGGCCAAAAGAAAAATTAGACGTTTTACTTCTTTTGGAAGAAGACGACCAAGAAACAGTTGAAGCGGTTAAAAAAATGGATCTGCCAAGTTACATACGTACTGTGGTAGTTCCAGACTCTCAACCTAAAACAAAACCCAAAGCCTGCAACTATGGATTGTCACTAGCAAAAGGAGAATACCTCGTAATTTACGACGCGGAGGACAGACCGGAGCCTTTTCAGCTTAAAAAGGCTTTTATCTCCTTCAAGAAAAACCCAAAAAACATAATTTGCCTGCAAGCAAAATTAAATTACTACAACCCTCACCAAAATCTTTTAACGAGATTGTTTACAGCCGAATACTCATTGTGGTTCGACGTAATTTTGCCAGGATTGCAATCGATCAAAACGACAATTCCACTGGGAGGAACGAGTAATCACTTTAAGACGCCTCTTTTAAAAGAGCTTCACGGATGGGATCCGTTCAATGTAACAGAAGACGCAGATCTTGGCGCGAGACTTTTTAAACACGGCTACAAAACCGCGATTATTGATTCGGTAACCCTAGAAGAAGCAAATAGCAGACCTAAAAATTGGTTGCGACAACGTTCACGTTGGATTAAAGGCTATTTCCAAACATACCTGGTACATATGCGAAACCCAATCGCATTTGTAAAAGAACACAAGTTCCACGCTTTGATTTTCCAGTTAATTATTGGCGCACGCATATCGTTTATGCTGATTAACCCTTTCCTCTGGGCGCTGACGATCCTTTACTTCGTTATGAGAGCGCGAGTAGGGGCTGCCATAGAAGCTCTTTATCCTGCGCCGATTTTCTACATAGCAGTTATTTCTCTCGTTTTTGGAAACTTCATGTACATCTATAACTACATGATAGGCAGTGCTAAAAGAGGGCACTACGCCATAATAAAATACGTATTTTTGATTCCTGTCTACTGGTTAATGGCATCGGTTGCTTCATTCATCGCCCTTTATCAACTTATCGTCAAACCTCACTACTGGGAAAAAACCGTTCACGGCTTCCATCTTGAAAAAGAAAACGATGAAAAATTAAAGCAACAAAAACCAGTAACTGAACAAATACAAGCAGAAAAAAAAGAAATATCCAAACGTTTAAAATTCCGGGAACTTATTAAATCTGGAACTTTCTCTGGTGGCCTATTAGTTTCAGGAGCAATAGTCGGCAATGTCTTGAATTTTGCATACAACGCGTATCTGGCTAGAACTGTTTCTACCGAAGACTTCGGACTTATAAGTCTTATAGGCAGCTTTCTATTTTTAACATCAATTCCTCTTAACGCGCTCGCTAGAACTGTATGTCACAAGAGTGCTTTTTACTTAGGCAAACACCAGATTGCCCTTAAAGGTTTCTGGGCCCATACCAGAAAAAGAGCCATACTTGTTTCTCTCATCGTTACCACTTTATGGATTGCCCTAACACCTCTTCTTGCGAAGTTTTTTCATTCACCGTCCTATCTTCCTTTTATTCTATTTGCTCCAGTTTGGATTATAGGTGCGGCATCCGCAGTCGACGGAGGGTTTCTAAGCGGAAATTTGAAGTTTAAAGTTAACTCCTTAATACTAGTTACAGACCCCCTCGTTAAACTAATATTAACCTTCGCTTTAATTACCTTAGGGTACCCTCACTTAGTTTATGCCGCAATACCTTTGGCTGTGTTTGCCTACTTTTTAATAGGATGGTTTTTTGCAAGTTCGATAAAAGAGGAAAGGCCAAACATAATCAGCCATGAGGCAACCCTAAAATTCCCAAGAGGATTCTTTGTGACATCAATTTTAATGGGTTTCACAACGATTGCCTTTTTGACTTTCGATATCATTCTCGCCAAACATTTTTTGGCTCCCGTGCTTGCCGGACAGTACGCGCTTATGGCGCTTTTTGGCAAAATGATTTATTTCGTAGGGAATCTTTTTAATCAGTTTATAAACCCCCTTGTTTCAAGAGAAGAAGGTGCAAGCAGAGACAGTAAAAAGGTATTTTATAAACTTTTTCTTGGATCGACCCTTGCAGGATTAGCAGCCTACATAGGTGTTGGAGTCTTAGGATTTATTACGGCGCCACTTTTACTAGGAGAAAAAGCGCACGCAATAACTCATCTTCTGCCAGCTTATGGCATTGGAATGCTTGCTTTCTCTATTTCAACAAGTATCGTCACTTTCTATCAAATAAGAAAAAACTACATATTCGCTTACACCAGCATACTTTTGGCCTTTATCCAAATTGCCGGAATATATCTATTCCACGATTCGCTGGAACAGATGGTTTCGGTGATGGCATTTATTGGCGGGCTCAACCTTGGAGCAATGCTGCTTTTACACTTTGCATATAAGCCATTTGCAGCAATTGTAAACAATCTTAAAAATCTCAAGAACACCCTTTCTCTCCAGAGAGAAGAATCCGAATCGGATGAGGGCAAACGCATTCTCATATTCAATTGGAGAGACACAAAACATGTTTGGGCCGGTGGAGCCGAAGTTTACGTACACGAATTATCAAAAAAAATGATCGAAAAAGGCTATCACGTCACCGTATTTTGCAGTAATGACCGCAAGTCGACTGCCAACGAATTTGTTGATGGAGTTGAAATCATTAGGCGAGGAGGCCACTATACTCTGTACATCTGGGCCTTTTTCTATTACATCACTAAACTTCGTGGAAAATACGATCTTATCATCGACTCAGAAAACGGTATCCCATTCTTCACCCCTCTCTACGTAAGAAAGCCTCTAATCGGTCTCATTCACCATGTTCATCTAAAAGAAGTTTTCGACAGACATCTTCCATGGCCCTTGGCCAAACTGGCTCACTTTTTAGAATCAAAGGTTATGCCCATTGTTTACAGAAACACACAGATAGTTACAGTCTCCAATTCTTCTAAAGAAGAGATAGAAAAACTTGGTTTAGGCAAAAAAATATCAATTGTAGTGATACATCCGGGCGTTGATCTTACCAAATTTAGAACGATGCAAAAAACCAAAGATCCTTCCATTGTTTACCTCGGAAGACTAAAGCCATACAAGTCTGTGGATAGGTTAATTACTGCTTTCTCCAAAATTTTAAAAGAGATACCCAATGCGACGCTCACGATTGCTGGCGACGGTGAAAGCAGGAAAGAACTTGAAATCCTGGCCAAGAGTCTTCGAATAGAAAAAGTCGTTAAATTTGTCGGCAAAGTTTCAGAACAAGCAAAAGTAGAACTTCTTGGAAAAGCTTGGATAGCTGCTCAACCCTCAAAAAGCGAAGGGTGGGGAATCACGGTAATCGAAGCAAATGCATGCGGAACACCTGTTATCGCATCCGATATTCCTGGGCTTCGAGACTCCGTTAAAAATCCCCACACCGGTTTATTGGTCACCTGGGACAATCAAGAAAAATGGGCGGAGGCTATGACTAAAGTTATTAAAGACGAACGCCTTAGAAAGGACTTATCAGAGCAATCGCTCGAATGGTCTAAAAACTTTAACTGGGAGAAAAATGCCGAACAATTAATAAAAGTTGCAAAGTTAAAAAATGAATAAAACAAATTTGAATATTGTTATTTTTGATTTAGACGATATTAAAAACCCCCTTCTTGGAGGAGGTCAAGCATGGGCTACTTTTGAAGTCGGAAGACGGTTAGCACAAAACGGTCACAAAGTTACTGTAATCTCTTCAAAATACCCAAATTACAAAGACAGAACTCAAGAAGGCATTGACTATAAACATATAGGCATCAATACCAAATTTATAAAGTTAAATAACCTTTTATACCTTTTTGCTGCACCCCTTTATGCTATGAAGACCAAGGCGGACATAATCGTCGAGTGTTTTACTGCACCAGTATCAACACTTTTTACACCTCTTTTTACCAGAACCCCTGTTGTCGCTTTGCCCAGTATGTTCAACGCCCATGAATTTACCAAAAAATACCACTTACCTTTTCATCTGGTAGAGAGACTAGGAGCCAGATTCTACAAGTATCTCTTGCCATATTCAGAAATTGACAGCTCTAAAATGAAAAAACTTAATCCAGGCATCAACTTTAAAATTGTCCCCCAGGGAGTTGCTAAAGAATACTTTGCGATCAAACAAAGAAAACCGGAACACATCCTTTTCTTAAGTAGATTAGATATTGAGCAAAAAGGTGTCGACCTTTTGCTGATGGCCTACGCTAAAGTTAGTTCAAAAATAAAATACCCACTTGTTATAGCTGGCCACGGCCCTGACGAGAAAAAAATTAGAGCCTTAATTAAAAAACTTGGCTTACAAAATAAAGTAAAAATGGTAGGCGCAGCTTACGGCAAAAAGAAATTCGATTTAATGGCCAAGGCACTCTTCGTAGCTTTCCCATCAAGACATGATGAAATGTGTCTCTGGTCCCTCGAGGCTCTAGCCGGAGGGTTGCCCCTCGTTGGTTTTAATCTACCGGAATCTAAATGGATGACTAAAGATATATCCCTGAAATCTAAAAGATTCAATGTGGACGAATACGCGTCCACATTACTCGAAGCGACTGATCCTGGCGTAATTGATCAGATGAGGACAAACGCAAGAACTTTTGCAAGAAAATTTAGCTGGGAAAAAGTTACAGCAGAATATGAATCGTTTTTTTATCAAATTTTAGAAAACGAGGGAACAGTAAAAGTACCAACACTTATCTCATACGAAAGACATATTCCGAAGATTTCGGATGAGGGCTTTCTTAGTTTTGCAGAAAGTAAAAAACATATACCTTTTAACATCAAACGCTTCTATTACATCACAGATGTCCAAAGGGGAAAAATAAGAGGAATGCACGCGCACAGAAAAAACCGTCAATTCGCGTTCTGTATTCAAGGAAAGGTAAAAATGACTCTCGACGACGGGTCAAGAAGAGAAGAAGTTATTTTGAACAAATCGAACCAGGGGCTTTATCTGGACAAAATGGTCTGGCACGAGATGACGGAATTTGAAAAAGGAACAACACTTTTAGTTATTGCATCAGAATATTTTGAAAAAAAAGATTACATCAGAAACTATCAAGAGTTTAAACAGCTGGTTGAAAAGAAACATTTCAACCTCGGCATGGATGTTAGAGAATTTGCGTCTTACCTTCTAAAATTACCGCTTGCTGCAAATCCAATCCCTTGGAGGATCAGATAATGATACACATGACTACTTTCCAGAAAGAATACATCAGTCTTGAACCTATATTAATGAGTGCGGCCCGGAACACTCTTAAAAGCGGCCGCTACATATTAGGTAAAAATGTTGAAAAGTTTGAAAAGGACTTCGCCAAGTTCATAGGAACAAAATATTGCGTCGGCGTTGCAAATGGTTTGGAAGCATTACAGATATCTTTGATGGCGCAAGGAATAGGCAAAGAAGACGAAGTTATAACAGTTTCAAATACCGCCGTAGCTACTGTCCTCGCGATAACTAACGTTGGCGCGACTCCAGTACTTATCGATATAGATGAGTATTACCACATGGACGTGGATCTTTTAGAGAAAACCATCACACGAAAGACGAAAGCCATAATTCCAGTTCATTTATTTGGTCAATTAGCAGACATTGAAACAATCATAAAAATCGCAAAAAAACACAATTTAAAAGTTGTCGAAGATGCCTGTCAAGCTCACGGTGCCTCTTACAAAAACAAAAAGGCGGGTTCGTTTGGAGATGTTGCAGCTTTCAGTTTTTATCCAACTAAAAACCTCGGGGCTTACGGAGACGCGGGAGCAATAACAACGAATTCTAAAAAAATATACGAAAAATGCAAAATGATTCGAAATTACGGCCAAAAAAACAGATACGAGCATAAAATTTTGGGCCTTAATAGCAGACTTGACGAACTTCAAGCAGCATTTCTTATAGAGAAGCTCAAAAAATTAAATGCTTTGAATAAAAGAAGGACGCAAGTTGCCAAGCTCTATTTTAATCAACTTAAAAATATAAAAGGAGTGACACTCCCGGCAATCAGACAAGATTCTTTCCATTGTTTTCATCAATTTGTGATAGAAGCTCAAGACCGCAAAAATCTTATCGACTTTCTAAAAAGTAGAGGCGTGGAAACCTTAATACATTATCCAATTCCGGTACATAAACAAAAATCATATAAGAATTACAACGGAATAAATCTTCCAAAAACTGAAAAAGCCGTAAAGAAAATTTTGTCTTTACCAATTAGTCCCTTTATGGCTGACAAAGAAGTCATAAAAGTATGCACTGAAATCAAAAACTTTTACAGATCAAAATGAAAAATATTAAAAGGACAGTAACTATTGGTATACCTGCTCATAATGAAGAGAACAATATTGGGCTCTTGCTCGAGTCGATCTTAAGACAAAGACAAGGAAGCTATAAGCTCGAAAAAATTATTGTTGTGTGTGATGGCTGTCGCGACAAAACGGCAAAAATTGTGCGCCAATTTTCAAAATCAAATAAAGCGATCCTGCTCGTGAACGATGGAAAAAGATTAGGCAAAGGAGAAAGAATAAACCAACTTTTCCAAATTACAAATTCTGACATTTTTATTAATTTTGACGCCGATATTACCTTGCCTGACACAGAGACCATAGCCAAGATGGTTAAGGGACTATCCGATCCCAAAGTTGGGATTGTCAACGTAAAAAATACACCACTGGCACCCACCACATTGACAGAAAAATTAGCTAACGTTTATGAATGTTTTTGGTATGAAGTTACCAGAAATATCAATGACGGTAATAATGTTCACAATAGTACAGGAACTGCGTATGCGATTAGAAAAGAACTTTTTAAGAAGGTAACTTTGGAGCATTGGGCAGTTGCGGAAGATCACTACTTATATTTTGAATGCGTCAAAAATGGGTTCACATTTAAATTTATTAAAAGTACAGAGGTCTTCTATAGACTTCCGAATAACCTCTCCGATTACATAAAACAGCAATCAAGATGGACCCTATCAAAGAAAAAGTTGGAAGATAATCTTGAGGATTGGACAAGCAAACACTACAGCATCCCCAGAAACACGAAATATAAAGCTTATATGTACATGTTCTTAAAGCAGCCGATAATGATGCCTCTTGCAACTGTAATCCAATTGCTTATGAGGATTTATAAATTTAGATATGTTAATTCTAACAATCCCGCTTGGGAGCCTATAAAGTCCTCGAAGAGAATGAACCTTACCACACTAAGATGAAACAATTAAAGAATATTTCCATAGGTATATCAGCTTATAACGAAGGCAAGAATATTAAAAAATTGCTCGATGAGATCTTAAATCAAGAAAAGAATAGGTGGCGTCTTAGCGAGATTCTTATCTATTGTGACGGATGTTCTGACAATACCATAAATCAGGCGCAAACCGTAAAAAACAGCCTGATCAAAATTATAGACGGTAAAAAAAGAATGGGTAAAACTTACAGATTAAAACAAATGTTCGAACAATTTTCAGGCGAAATTTTAATCATGTTCGATGGAGACATAGAACTTGGCGACAAAAACGTTGTTACGAATTTAATTAAGCCATTTCGAAACAAAAACGTAATGCTTGTCGGCGGAAACTCGAAACCGTTTACACCCAGAACATTTTTCGAAAGATCTGTTTACTCAACCTTTTCCGTCTTTTACGACTCAAGGCTAAAGATAAACGGCGGCAATAACATATTTGGTTGCACCGGCTCTGTCTTAGCAACTCGCGGCAATTTCGCAAAATCATTAAACCTTCCAGATTTAATTAATGAAGACGCCTACATTTATCTAAAATGTCTCTCCAGAGGATTCCAATTTAAGTACGTCGACAAAGCAATTGTCTATTATAAATTGCCGACAAATTTAAAAGATTATCTCAGACAACTTTTCAGGTCAGACCCCAGAGCCGTCACAGAAGAACTAGAAACCTATTTTGGGCAGCTTGTAGAAAGTGAATTTAATCGTCCTCCCAAATTCTATATAAGGGCAGTCGCCAAAGCACTTTTGAAAAATCCAACAGGAGCAAGCTTCATAGCAATAGTAAACGTCCTTTGCAAACCGTTTATTAAAAAAATATCGAAAAATTATAAACTGACATGGTTTACGGCAATCTCAACCCATTAAAAATGAAAATCCAAAATCTTTCGACTCAAAATATGATAAAAGGCCAAATTGGCAGCCTACTTAACAGGTGGCTCTTCCGCGGCAGCAAAAATGTTAAAAGAGTAACGATAAAAGTAGAGGGCGGAAGAAAAGTATTTATTAAACAACACACATTTAAATTCAAAGATATGGATTACTACTACTTGGTAAACGAGGCAAATGTAATTAAAACTTTAAACAAAGCAAAACATACTATAAAAGACAGAGTACATTTTCCAAAGTTTGTGGACTTTGTGGAAGAAGAAAACAAGGTCACGCTTAAAACGGAATACGAGGGAGGCAGAAAGCTAAGCGAGCTTACCTCCAAGCAAAGATTAGAAATACTGGAAGAATGCCTTCATTCAATCTGGACGACTTCTGCAAAGTTAAGAGACAAAAAACTAAGTTATGTTGCTAAAAGAACAAATAACTCGTTTTTTGCCTTCCTTCCTTATTATATTGTGAGAGCTTTTTCAAAAGATTTAAAAAACTACTCGACTTACTTTGGGTTAATATTCAAGTTTTACAAATACTATTTAGCCAGCTACTTTATTAACAATATCCCAACTCTAACACATAGAGACCTTGATCCTGATAACATAAAAATTTCAAGAAACGGGGAAATATCAATTTACGATTGGGAGAATGCTGTAATGAGCGATAAACTTTTCGACCTTGCGTCGATTTGTGAAATTTACTCAAATGAAATTAAAAACGATCATCTTTCAAGGATGCTCCGAAACACACTCGAGACTAAATCTGAGATTGACAGACTTTTGGCTCTTTCCATTTTTAGCTCGACCCAAAAACTGGCACTTTACCCTAAAAGGTCCAAGTCTTATAAAAACGCAAAGATTAATTTGGCGAATCTAGAAACTATTAAAAACAATTTAACGAGAGACAAAAGAACGTTATTTGAAATCGTTAATTCTCTAACCCTTAACATTCTAAGCTTTACGTACCAAAAGATATCGCCCGAAAAAATCAAAAGCAGCAAAAAAACCGTTTTATGCTATCACTCGATAAGTAATTCGTCTTGGAGATATTCAATGAGGAAAACAGATTTTGCAAGACAAATAGAATTTCTTAGAAAGAACTATAATTTGGTGTCTCTCCCAACTCTGCTTGATAAAAGAACAAAAAGGGGTATCGCGATAACTTTCGATGACGGATACGCTGACGTTTATGAAAATGCCCTTCCGGTTCTCAAGGCTTATAAAGTTCCAGCTACAATTTTCGTCCTTGGTGATAGAGAGCACCCAAATAGAAAGGAACTTGATAATAACGAAAAACTTATGACAATCTCGCAAATAAAAGAACTTCACGCCAAGGGGTGGGAAGTAGGCTTTCATACAAAAACACACTCAAAACTAGGCGATTTATCAGACCACGAGCTAAAAGCAGAGATTATTGATGGGAAAAGAGAACTCGAAAATAAACTTGGCTTTACCATGAAATATTTCGCGTACCCATTCGGAATTTATTCAAGAGAAATCATAAACGCTGTCAAATCAGCCAGGTTTGAAGCTGCCTTTACAGTCGATGGGTCAGAAATAAAACATGGAAACAATCTCCTTATAAGTAGGGTGCCGACAGAGGGTGATCTTAGTGTCAACCAATTTGCAGCACTCATCTCGCCCATCGGGCTTATAATTAACCAGATTTTCATGTCAACTCTTAAGACAAAAGCCAAAACAACCAAGAAAATTTCGTGTATAATTTCCAGCGATCGCTGGAAATTACATCAGGCGAGCGAAGCGAGAGCTGATATAATAACTGACTTGAAAACACAATTTAAAAAAGAAAAAAATTGAGGTTGATATATGAACGCTAAAGGGTTAAAGCAATACAAAATAGGCATAGTAGGGACGGGCTTCGTCGCTCGAGGCCTCATGTTCTCTCTTAAATATCATCCAGAGTTGGAACTTGGTGGAGTACTTACAAGACGATCCATATCCCGGCTTGATGTTCCCGCCGCAAAAAAACTCATTACTCACGACATTAACAAGTTGATCAAAAACTGCGACCTCATTGTCGAATGTAGCGGAGACGCTGTTCATGGAACAGATGTTGCAGAAGCAGTTTTAAAAGCAGGACTTCCAGTTGTCACCATGAACCCGGAATTGCAAATCACAACGGGCTCGATTCTTTGCCAAATGGGTACATTTATAGAAGCAGAAGGCGACCAACCTGGAACGATTGCTGCTCTTGATAATGAAGTCAGGAGCATGGGTTTCAAGCCGATCGTTTACGGGAATATTAAAAGATTTCTCAACCTAAGTCCAACAGAGGAAGAGATGGAATACTGGTCCAAAAGACAAGGAATTAGTATGGATCAGGTTACGGCTTTCACAGACGGAAGTAAGGTACAAATTGAACAGGCACTTGTCGCAAACGGTCTTGGAGCAACAATTGCAAATAGAGGACTCCTTGGAATTCCTTGTAAAGATTTAGAAGATGGCGCCCAAAGACTTGGAGAAGTCGCCGACGAAATCGGCAAACCTATTAGCGATTATGTTCTTTCCCCCACATCACCCGCCGGAGTTTTCATTGTCGCCAAGCACGATCGCGAACAGCAACCATACCTTGAATATTTAAAACTTGGCCCTGGGCCCAACTACGTCTTATTAAAACCATACCACCTTGTTCATCTGGAAATACTAAAGACCTTAACCAATGTATTAAAAGGCGACAGATCCTACAAATTTAATAATGGTACAAATCCAACGGCGCAAGTTGTCGCAATTACCAAAAGAAAAATAGAAGCGGGGGAAACAGTCGGAAGGGGCCTAGGAAGTTTTGACATTCGCGGAGAAGCGGTAAAGATTGAAAACTATCCTGATTGTGTTCCAATCGGATTGATGCAAGACGTTAAATTTGTAAAAACGGTAGACGAAGGACAGATTGTAAAATTCTCGGACGTAGAGCTTCCAAAGACAAGAGCGCTGGATCTGTGGAAGCTGATACTTGAGAATCAAAAAAATAAATCAGAAACTAAGAAAAAAATCTCAAGAATAAACGTTAGTCCCCGATCAAATGGAAAGAGAACTCCGAAAATTAACTTCTCCGTTACAAATTTACGAATCCAAAACAAAAGAAAAAAATGAAACGAATTACATTGACTATCGGTATCCCTGCTTATAACGAACAAGAGAATATTTCCAGCCTCCTGGATTCGATTAGTGCCCAAAAACAGAAGTCTTACAAAGTTGAAAAAATTATAATTGTCGCCGACGGATGCACAGATTCAACTGAAGACATTATAAAAAAACGTATGAAATCAAATAAGCTAATTAATTTAATGGTCGGAGCGAAAAGAGAAGGGAAAGCAAAAGCGTTAAATATAATTTATAAAAACAGCCAAAGCGACCTTCTTTTAACAATAGACGCGGACCTTATCTTTGTAGGGAATAATTCAATCGAAGAAATGGTAAAAACGATCAAACGTAATCCTAAAACAAATTTAGTCGGCCCCCGACACGTACCGGTACGGCCTAAATCATTAATGGGAAAATTCGCGTACGTTTCATATTTAAGTTTTGAAGACGCTTTTTTGAAATTAAACAACGGCAATAATTTTTACGCAATGATGGCAACTGGTCTTATTAGAAAAGACTTTTATAAAACGTTCACCTACCCAGAAGGCACAATATCGGATCAATGCTATCTTTACGTATCAGCAACAAGAAACAACAAATACGGGTTCAAGCTGTCAAAAAATGCCCACGTGATGTTCAGAACAGTCAGCACCTTTGAAGATTGGAGAATTCTTGGGGTAAGGTCTGTAATTATGGACAAAGAAAATGTTGCAGGCTATTTTGGTCGGGACATCTTAAGCGAATTCAGTATACCTAAAAAACTATTTTTTACGTCTCTTTTAAAGTGGCTCATAAAGAGCCCGATTTATACGACAGGTTCAATATTGATGAACATCTATATTCGTAAGTTTCCAAAACGAGAACTTATGCCTAAAAACGGGATGTGGGAACTCGCAAAATCATCCAAAAAGAATATCCGATTAACAAAAACAATATGAAAATTTGTTTTATAGGTACATATGATAAGAATTACACTGGCAACAAAATTGTCTTAGAGGGGCTTTTGCGAAACAAAGTAAAAGTTTCAGAAGTCAACGCCGAAGTGAAATTGACCAGACTCGATAGCAAAAAAGATATGACTTGGATGAATATGGCCAAAAGGCTTGCCAAAAAATACAGATTCGCAGTCGTTGTCGGCAAAAACATAGACAAGATTAAAAACTCAGACATCTTTTACGTCGGATACCCAGGACACATGGATGTCCTCCTTGTTTATCCGCTTGCAAAAACATTCAACAAGAAAATTGCCTTCGCACCAGTAATAAGTTTCTATAGCGGTTTTTCAGACGAGCAAGGAATCCTCAACAAAGGATCTGTAATGGCAACAATATCAAAATATGGAGAGACATTAGTCTACAAATGTGTGGATCTTGTTTTGCCAGACACACCGTATCAAAAAGAGTTCTTTCAAAAAACCTTTAATATTCCAGAGCGAAAATTAAGGGTTCTACCTATAGGCGCAGACGATAAATATTACAAACATACTCCTTATAAAAATAAGTCTAAAAAAATCAACGTTGTCTACTATGGACTCTACAGTCCGATCCATGGCGTAGAATACATCATAGAGGCTGCCAACCTTCTTAAGAACGACCGCGACATCAAATTTACATTTGTAGGACAAGGAAATACGTTTGAAGAAAATTACAACCGAGCCCAAAAATTACACCTCGAAAATGTAGAATTTTTCCACGATATCCCAGTCGAAGAACATCCGGCGATTATAGAAAAAGCCGACATATTTTTAGGCTTCTTAGAAAAGCACCCGACGGTAGAAAGAGTCATACCGAATAAGGTCTATCAAGGCCTTGCGCTTGGCAAAGTTGTAGTAACTACAGACGTTCCCGTAATAAGAAGCATATTTACTCATAAAGAAAACATGTACTTCACAAAACCGGCCAGCGCAGAAGAATTGGCAAAAGCAATTAAAGAATTAAAAGAGAAACCTGTGCTAAGAAAGAAAATCGCAGACAACGGATACGCGCTTTTCAAGAAAAAATTTACCCCAAAGGCAGTTGGGAATCAGCTACTACACTTCATGGAGGAGGTAATATAAATGGAAAGGGCTCTAAGGTTTACAACACTTATACCAACTGGTTTTGAGGAATTAACACTAGACTCTTTGATCTCCAGCGGAATCCAGACAGCTTACAAAATTCTCCATTTTGTTGCGCATGCAAGAGTGATGTTCCTAAGCTTATTTCTAAAATCTGTCGGCTACAACGTTTCTATACAAAAAGATTGTACGTTTGCAAACCCAAGGTCTATCGAGATCGGCAACCAAGTGTTTATCAACTTTGGCGTTAAATTCTTAAACACTCAGGAGGCTGGAGTAAAAATTGGCAACTTTGTAAACATTGGCCCGAAAGTGACGTTTATAACTGCAAACTATTTATTCAACGATTGGATATACCCAATGAACTACAAGTCTCAACTAATTCATAGTCCCATCGAAGTTGCTGACGACGTCTGGATTGGAGCAAACGCGACTATCCTGCCAGGAGTAAAAATTGGAAGGGGAGCAGTAGTCGGTGCTGGAGCAGTAGTTACTAAAAATGTTCCGCCATATGCAATTGTAGGGGGAGTACCAGCGAAGGTAATCAAACACCGCTTTGATAAAGAGACAATAGAAGAAGCGATTAAAGTTGACTTCACGCCATTCTACAAAAAAGTTCCCAAAGATCACATTAGGCGAATAGACTAATTTTAATCAAATTACAAAAAGGAGATTCTAATGAAAAAATCTACTGTTAGTTTAGGCATACCGGCATATAACGAAGAAAAAAATATTAAGCCACTATTAAAATCGCTTCTTGAGCAAAAGCTTACAAAGGTCAAGCTGAATGAGATTATCATCATTTCTGACGGAAGTACGGATGGAACAATCGAAGAAGCGCAATCATTAAAAAGTCGCTATCTCAAAATAATTAAACATAAAAAAAGATCAGGCAGCAGGGCGATTCAGAATGAAATCGTAAATCGCGCAAATGCTAACGTACTCATAATTTTAAATGCAGACGTTCTTCCGGTTGGGAGAAATTTTATAGAAGAAATCACAGCGCCTATTTTAAGGAATTCAAAAGTGGGCTTAGTTGGTGCAGACACAATAAGCGCAAGTCCTAAAACGTGGGTCGAAAAAATTATCGCAACTAGCCATGAGCTTAAAAAAGAGATTTATAAAAAAATAAACAAAGGGAGCAATGTTTATCTATGCCATGGAAGAGCAAGAGCCTTTTCGCGAGACTTTTACTCACAAATAAAATGGCCCGACGATTGCCCCGAAGATCCATACTCATATTTTTTATGTATTAAAAACGGATTCAAATTTGTCTTTGCGCCAAAAGCAAAAGTCCTGTTTCGGTCCCCTGCAACTTTTAAGGATCATTTAAAACAAAGCAGCCGATTTTTTGAAGGCAAAGAAAAGCTTAAATTACATTTCGACAAACAATTGGTCGAACAAGAGTACCAAATACCCACATTTAAAAGGCTAAGAGCAGTAGTTAAATTTATGTTTATTTCACCCATAATTACGACGATATATTTAATAATTTACCACTACATTAAATTCTTCAGTCCCATAATTGGCGTTGACCAAGCAAAGTGGGAAGTTTCAACGAGTACAAAAGATGTAATCTAAATGAAAAAACCAGCTGTAACAATTGCCGTCTGCGCGTATAACGAGGAAGAAAATATTGCTAATTTTTTAAAATCCGTCGCAAAACAAAAGGAAGACGGTTTTGTAATCACGAAAATAATTGTTCATTCGGACGGATCGACGGATAAAACACCACAAATCGTAAAATCGCTCAACATACCTAAAGTTCACCTCTTTGAACACAAAACAAGAACAGGAAAGTCAACTCACCTCAACCAAATATATAAAGATCTCGACACAGACTTTCTTGTTCAAACCGATGCTGACGTTATTTTTGCTCATGAATTTGTAACCAGGGATATGATCAAGCCTTTAATGAAAGATAAAACGGTTGGCATGTGCGGAGGCAATCCTGAACCGATCTCTGGAAATTCATATTGGGAAAAAGTGTGCAAAGTGGCTTTTGAACCTTATCAGCAATTCCGTAACGAAGTAAGAGGTGGCGATAACGCATTTTCTGCAATAGGCCAAATCCTTTCTTATCGAAGAGAACTCGTAAAACAGATTAGCATCCCTTCAGACATGGTTACAAATGATATCTTTACTTATTTCTGCTGCCTAAAGGCGGGTCTCAAATACAAGTTTGTCAAAAGCGGAACTGTTTATTATCGGGCACCCAAAAACCTGGCAGATATTGTAAAACAGAACACGCGTTTCAAAGTCGGCCATCAAAGAATGTATGAAATGTTTGATTCCGATATGGTCACAAAAGAATTAAGTGTGCCAAACTTAGCTCTTTATACAAAATTATTACAACAAGTGGCAAAGCATCCTTTAAAATCGACAATATATTATTTAATCAACGTCTACTGCAAATTTAAGACTAGAAGCGATCGTAAAAAGCTTGACGCCAAATGGCCTATTGCTAAAAGCACAAAACTCCTAAGTCGAAATCAGCTTTAAGGGTCTTGCAAAGACGTTGTCCTTGGTGCAAAGTAAAATAGAATGACTTTTAAGAAAATTGCTGTTTTTTTGCTGGTTTTTATAGCTTCGGCGTCACTGCTGATTCTTGGTATCAAGGGTAAAAGTGGAGACCCAGTTTTTTATCAATCAGAAGTCCAAACAGATAAAAATATTGGAGGCCCATTTGAATCTTCCAGCAGCAATTCTAGGTTTGCACTTGTAGAATCAATCGCAAAAGAAAGAACCTTCTTCTTCAACGAGGAGAGAGCCTATTTTGCGGCGCCCGACCTAGTTTCTTATAACGGTACTTTCTTTTCTATTTTTACACCTGGAGTCTCTTTTCTTGGAGTACCTCTGTACCTGCTGGGAGCAAAAATCGGCTTTGCCCAGCTTGCGACATATTCTCTCAACATAATAGCAGGACTCTTGAATATATTTTTAGTCTACAAGCTATCAAGAAAATTAGGCGCCGGGGCTTACAGCTCATTATTCTCAGGGACAGCATTTGTCTTTGCGACCCACGCCCTTGTATACGCCTTTACCTTAAGCCAGCACCACATTAGTACTGCCTTAATCTTATTTGCAATTCTAAACGCTATAGGTAAAAGAACTTTAGTAAAAGACATAACACTTGGTGCTGCTTTTGGATTAGGAATATTGATGGATATTCCTAATGTTTTCATGATGGCGCCAGTCATTCTTTATGCCTTCTCAAGAAGTATCAAGGTAGAAGACTTAGGAGAGAAAACAAAACTAGTAGTTAAACTAACAGTTTTGAGTTTCCTAATAGGCGTGATTCCTTTTCTGGCAACTTTTAGCTGGTATAACTACAAACTTACTGGCTCATACCTCAAAATAGGCCAACTTATAGGCAGATCCGACTTTCCTGTAAAGGAAGAAAACAAAGCAACGCTAGTAATAGATCAAGAATCAAGCGAGCTGAGGTTATTAGAAGTGCCGTTTAACCCAAGAAGAATGTTGGAAGGCTTACCTCTTCTTATTGCAAGCAATGAAAGAGGAATACTCTTTTATAGCCCAATCACGGCATTTGGAATAGCCGGCCTTATCCTGGCAGTCAAATCCAAAAATCAACAACAGAAAACAGCAAGTACACTTGCAAGTTCCGTCATTTTTTCAAACCTTCTAATTTACGGTATGTTTGGTGATCCTTGGGGTGGTTGGTCTTTTGGCCCTAGGTATCTGGTTCCAACAGCAGCAATTCTTTGTGCTGGAATTGGCCCAATAATTGAAAGATTTAAAAGAAAAATTATTTTTCTTATACTTTTGGCGCTCATTACTACCTACAGCATCTTTGTTAATACCCTCGGAGCGCTAACTTCTACACAAGTACCCCCTAAGGTTGAAGCACAAGCCTTGCAAAATCCAATACCTCATACATATATTTACAATTGGCATCTCACTGAAAATAAATTCTCAGGCTCCTTAATCTACAATCTCTATTTTTCAAATATAATCCCAGCTCAAATTTATTTACTTCTGTTCTCCAGCCTATCCCTATTTTTTATGGTTTTAATATTTTCTGCAGCATATAAAGAAAAACCTATCATAGACAAATGACAATTAACATACAACTCAACAAACAAAGATTTCAAAAGGTTAAATCATTTTTAATCGAGAAAGACCTACTTTTTATAACTATTTTTCTGACGGTAGCTGCCATCATTAGTTTTTTTATCTTTTACACAAGCGGCTTGGCGCTTGCGTACAACGACGCAAGGTCGCATTTGGATATAGGCCGTAGAGTCGTAGAAGGCTTAAAACCTGGTATCGCTCAACTGGGATCAGTTTGGTTGCCCCTTCCTCACGTTCTAATGGTTCCGACTATTTGGAACGATTTTATGTGGCACACCGGCCTTTCAGGCGCACTCATTTCGATGTTGTCTTTTGTGGGAACGGGAGTTCTTATTTATCTTATTTTAAAAAATTTAAATGTAGGACCTTTAGGGAGAATTATCGCTGTTTTAATTTTTGCACTCAACATCAACATTTTGTATTTGCAATCAACTGCGATGACCGAACTCCTCTTGATATTCACAATGACAGCCGCAGTCTACGATCTCATGCAATGGGCAAAAACAGAAAGAATCGTATACGTAATAAGGTCATCTTTTTGGATAATGCTCTCAACTCTTGTTCGATATGACGGTTGGTTTCTCCTCATCTTCAGCGCTTTTATTATTGCAATTTTGCTTATAAAAAGTAGGGGATATAAAGTCACAGAAGGAACATTGATACTTTTTCTGACTCTGGGTGGATTCGGTATATTCCTTTGGGTTGTTTGGAATCTTCTTATTTTTGGAGATCCCTTATATTTCGCTTTCGGTCCTTTTTCCGCTAGAGCCCAGCAATCACAGCTTGAAGAAGCGGGAGTCCTTTCCACCAAAGGAAACATACTCTTCTCATTAAAAATGTACCTTTACGCGATGGTTTACAACACCGGCGCATTCCAGGCAATTACAGGATTTGTAGGAGCCATCGTTTTATGGATGGATAAAAACACAAAGACGAGTGTACGAATAGCAAGCAGTGCATTAATGGCACCATTTCTTTTTAACGTCCTTGCTTTGTTCATGGGACATTCAGTCCTCTTCATTCAGGGTCTTTCGGGAAATACTTGGTTTAACGTCAGGTATGGCGCAATGATGATTCCGACCGTGGCCGTGTTCACCGGGTATTTAATTTCCAAAGTCAAAGGTTTGAGGTATACTATCGCTGGACTATTTATTGCTGTAACGTTTTTTGCTTTCGCAAATGTGGATGCGGTAACCATAGATGATGCGAGAGTTGGAAGCAGTCAGAAAAACGTCTCCGAAGTTAGTAGTTGGCTAAAACAAAATACCGAAGACGAGCCCGGCTTCATCTTGATATCGGCAGCTTCGCACGATGCCATAATTTTTTCCTCAGGTCTTCCAATGAAGAAATATATACATGAGGGAACCGGAGCTTACTGGGAAAGCGCAACCACATCTCCCGACAGGTGGGCAAAATGGATAGTGATGAGGACAAACGACACTAACGATTTGGCATTTAAATTGACACAAGAATCTGGACAGCTCGAAAAATATAACAAAGTCCAAAGTTTCCCGTTTGCAGACATTTACGAACTCAAGCGAGAGTATTGGCAACAAGTAAATACAACACCAACATTAGGCAAACAAAAATGAAAAAAATAATTTTAATTATTGTAGTTTTGTTATCAGCAATGTTTATATTTAAACTTGCCGACAAAAAAAGCAGTTTACCAACTTCTCCTCAAGTAAATAAAAGAATCTGGGAGATAAAATCAATCGATACGATGAAGTATTCCAGAGATCTTTCCGCAGAAAAGCTTAACGACCCGACATTCAACAACCACATCGATGCCCACATAAAAATTATCAAAGATACCGGAGCAACACATGTTGCAATTGCCACCCCCTACGACGATAGATTCAACTCGGTTCTAAGACGTTGGGTATCGGTTGCAAGAAAATACGACCTCAACATCTGGTTCCGTGGCAATTTTTCCGGATGGGAGGGGTGGTTTGGTGAAGGCAGGAATAGTATTACGAGAGATCAACACTTGAGTATGACCAGGTCTTTTATCAAAAACAATGCGGATTTATTTAAAGATGGTGACGTGTTTAGTCCTTGCCCCGAATGTGAAAATGGCGGTCCCGGTGACCCCAGGTTCCAAACGAATGTTGCCGACTACAGAAAATTCTTAATCGCAGAACGAAACGCCTCCCTCGAGGAGTTCAAGAGTATTGATAAAGACATTACTGTTCTAGATTCTATGAATTTTGATGTCGCAAAACTCATAATGGACAAAGAAACAGCACAAGCGATGGGCAACATCATAGTTATAGATCATTATGTAGAATCGCCCGAAAGGTTAGCGCGGGATATAGACGAACTTCATAAAACTACCGGTGCCAAAGTTTTCTTGGGTGAATTTGGAGCGCCTATTCCAGATATACACGGAAACTTAACAGAAGAAGAGCAGGCACAATGGATCGAGCAGGCACTAAACCTAATTAGGAATAAACAGCATTTAATAGGCTTAAATTACTGGGTGGCGATTGGGGGATCAACCGCGATATACAACGAAGAATTAGCGCCAAAACCTGCAGCAGAGATATTAAAGAAATTTTTTAAGCTAGATAGTCTTAACTAGCTCTACATAATATAAGAAAGTATCTTCAATATTTCCTTACGAATTAGGTTGAAGCTAAAAGAGTAATTAAGATAAATCAGCAGATTCGCCTTGACACAATTCAATCGTCAGGAAAATGATTTAGCGATTCGAATCAGTAAAGCAAAAACTAACAAGTGTCATTCTCGCGAAAGCGAGAGTCTGATCCTCAATATACAGAGCCCCTTCAACAATTCAGGGCCATGGCATGCGGTCCTCGCCCTTCGGGCTGCTGGCTGTGTATATTCCTCATCAGCTGGAAGCTGACGCTGCCTGCTGATATATCTTCCTTTTGTAAAAAAACAAAAGCGACATATATATCTTCCTCGCTTCGCGAGCGATATTTTCTTTTCAGAAAAGTAGATTGTCCGAAGGGCAAGGCTGATATATAATAAACAGATCAATGAAAGGTGTAATTTTAGCAGGCGGCTTAGGCACAAGGCTTTACCCACTCACCCACGCAACGAACAAGCATTTGCTCCCCGTCTTTGACCAGCCGATGGTCTATTATCCAATTCAAACTCTCGTTAGTGCGGGAATAACAGATATTCTTGTTGTCATTGGTGGCCCTCACGCGGGAGATTTTATTAGAGTTCTACAAAACGGAAAGGATTTCGGGATTCGTCACCTGGAATACGCGTACCAAAATAGCGGCGATGGGGGAATAGCTGATGCCTTAAGGCTAGCGCAAGATTTTGCTGACAAAGATTCAATCACTGTCATACTTGGAGATAACTGCACAGATACGGATATTTCAAAAGAAGTTCAAGATTTCAAAGAAGGCGCTGTAGTTTTCTTAAAAGAAGTTCCAGATCCAGAAAGGTTTGGTATCGCAGAGCTTTCAAAAGACAAGTCCGCTGTTCTTGGAATTGAAGAAAAACCTAAAAATCCAAAAAGCAATCTTGCGGTAACCGGTCTTTACATCTATGATTCCGAAGTTTTTCATCATATTAAAAACATTAAACCATCTACAAGGGGACAGCTGGAAATAACAGACGTCAACAACATATATATAAAGGAAGGTACTCTCCGTTGGGCAGAGTTAAAAGGATTTTGGTCCGATGCGGGTACTTTTGACAGTCTTTACAAAACAAATGTATTCTGGGCCAGGAAAAGCCTAGGTAAAAAAGAGGAAAAGGAACTCACAGATTTTTAGTCGAAATAAGTTAATTGGTTGACTAAGTTAATTGAGTTAACTTTACTAACCGATCAACTTAATTAACTTAATTAACTATGAAAATCTTAGTCACAGGCGGAGCCGGATTCATCGGTGCCAACTTCATACTTTACTGGCTTAAAAACCACCCTCAAGACGAAATAATAAACTACGATAAGCTTACTTATTCAGGCAATCTAGAAAACTTAGAAGACGTTGAAAACTCCCCTAATTACAAATTCGTAAAAGGCGATATTGGAGACGCATCCCAAATCAGAGAAGCCCTCGAAGGCGTAGATACTCTTGTTAATTTCGCGGCAGAAAGCCACGTTGATAGATCTATACTTGATCCTTCACCATTCATCATTACAAACGTAGTCGGCACACAGGTTCTTTTAGACGCCGCATTGGACGCTAAAATTAAAAGGTTCCATCATATTTCTACAGATGAAGTCTTTGGCGCTTTAGAACTTGATACAGAGGAAAAGTTTACGGAGGAAACACTCTATAATCCCCGCAGCCCTTACGCAGCTTCCAAGGCTGCATCCGACCACCTTGTAAGAGCTTACCACTACACGTACGACCTGCCAATAACAATAACAAATTGTGCAAACAATTTTGGCCCCTACCATTATCCAGAAAAATTTATTCCTCTTGCCATCACAAATCTACTTGAAGGCAAAAAAGTGCCAGTCTATGGCGACGGTCTTTATGTCAGAGAGTGGCTTTATGTTGAAGACCACTGTAGCGGCATAGAAAAAGTTCTAGAAGACGGGAAAATTGGTGAAACTTATTGTATTGGAATAGATATGGATATTCCCAATATAGAAGTAATAAAAAAGATCCTAAAAATCCTAAATATGAAAGACGACATGATAGAGTATGTAAAGGACAGGCCTGGACATGATAGAAGATACGCGATAGACGCAACCAAAATAAAAAAAGAACTTGGGTGGGAAGCTAAATATACTTTTGAAAAAGCCCTCGAACTTACCGTAAAGTGGTTCCAGGAACACGAACAGTGGTGGAAAAAGCTCAAGGATAAAAATTTCGAAGATTATTACAACAAACAATATAAAACAAGATGAATTTTAAGTACTTAGACACAGAAAATCAGGAAGGTCTAATAGATGGAGTTATTCTCAGAAAGTTAATAATCCACAAAGATGAATCAGGAAGCCTTGTAGAGACGATGAGGCGTGACTGGCAAGACGTTTTAGACGAAAAGGAAATGCCATTTGCAATGCAATACATGTCAATTACGCCACCTGGCTTGGCTCGTGACGAAAACCAATGGCATGTTCACAAACATCAATTTGACCGCTTTATTTGCGCTTCGGGCAAAATTGTAACTGCTATTTATGACTCGAGAGAAAATTCTAAAACAAAAGACAAATTGAACCTTTTTATTATGAGTCCACAAAAAGATGAAGAAATGTTTATGGTAGTGATACCTAAAGAAACTTACCACGGATTTATGGTAGTTTCAAAAGAAAATGGTTATCTTCTCAACTTTCCTACCAAACTTTACAACCCTGAAGACGAGGGCCGTATACCAAATAACCAATTTGACTGGAACAAAGTCAGAGAGGATTTTGGACTTTGATGAAAGTAGCGATAATTGGCTCAGGTTCCATGATAGCTTCTCAAGTGTCTGAAGATTTAGAGAAAGAGCAAGTAGAGTTAATTAAAGGGGATCTCAATCAAGATATTAAAATCGATATAACCAATCAAAGCTCAGTCGATTCATTTTTTAAAAACAACCATTTCCAAACTGTAATTTTATTTGCTGCCTTCACGGATGTAAACGGCGCGGAAGAGCAAAGAAATGATAAAGGCGGCATCTGTTGGAAAATTAACGTTGAAGGGACATCAAATATAGTCAATGCTTGCAAAAAATACAATAAAAAATTAATTTTCTTTTCTACCGACTTTATTTTCGACGGTAAAAATGGTCCATACGATGAAAAAGAAACTCCGGAGGATAACTTTGACGATATCTCCTGGTATGGTATTACTAAAATCGAGGGAGAAAAAATTATCAAAGACTTGCTCGAAGACTTTATAATTTTGAGGATCACTTACCCTTACAGTCCACGCTCTGAAGGAAAGGGAAACATGCTTACACGACTTATCAATCTCTATAAATCTGGAGAGATGTATCCTCTCTACTTTGATCAACATACAACACCGACTTACATTCCTGATATTCCAAAAGCAATCAAAATCTTGTTAGATAAAAATCAAAAAGGAGTATTCCACGTCGCCAGCCCATCCCTTGTCAGCCAATTCGATTTTGCAAAATACGCCACAGAATTATCAGGAATATCTGGCCCTAAACAACTAACCCAAAAATCAATATTTTCAGACTTTAAAAATAAAGAATTTGCAAAAAGACCTGTTTTAGGCGGACTAAAAGTTAGCAAAATAAGGAAATTAGGTTTCTACCCAACAGATTGGAAACAAGGCCTTGAAAAAATATTTAAGGAATCTCAAAATTAACAAAGAGTTATGACTATAACAATCGTCGGTGCAGGATATGTAGGATTGGTTACCGCAGCGGTTTTTTCGGAACTCGGGAACAAAGTTTATTGTATAGATATTGACCAAAAAAGGATCGAAGGTCTTAAAAGGGGAAAGGTACCTTTCTTTGAACCATCATTGCCTGATTACATCAAAAGGAACATAGACGCCAAAAGATTATTTTTTACAACTAGCTATAAAGATTCAGTTCCAAAATCAAGTATAGTTCTAATCTGCGTAGGGACACCGCCAAAAGAGAATGGCGAAGCAGACCTGTCGTTTCTGTTCAGTTCGGTGGAAGAAACAGCCAAAAACCTTTCTGGCTACACCCTTATTACAATTAAAAGCACCGTTCCCATCGGTTTTGAAGGGGAATTAGAAGCTACCGTAAAGAAACACGCAAACGCCAGATTTGAATTCGCCTCTTCTCCGGAATTCTTAAGAGAAGGTAGCGCGATAGAGGACACGCTTCACCCAGACAGAATTGTCATTGGAACGTCGAGTCAAAAAGCTCAAAGATTACTCCTTGAATTACACGCGCCAATTTCTGGTGAAAGAATAGTATGTGACATGCGCAGTGCGCAGCTTATTAAATACGCGTCTAACTCTTTCCTTGCTACTAAAATTTCTTTTGCAAACGCTGTCAGTGTTCTCTGTGAAGCAATGGGGGCCAACGTTGAGAAAGTTATGGAAGGAGTAGGCATGGACAAAAGGATTGGTCGTGCCTTCCTATATCCTGGAGTTGGTTACGGCGGCTCTTGTCTGCCAAAAGATGTTTTGGCCTTTATCGCTATTGCTAAAAGTTTCGGATACCAATTCGACCTTTTAAAGGCCGTTGACACTATAAATGCGGGACAAATAGAAATGTTTGTTAATAAAATTGTAGGAGCCGTTTCAAAAGAAAAAGGGTCTAGGAGCCTCGAGGGTATAACTTTGGGAATTCTGGGTCTTGCCTTTAAACCTAATACAGACGATATGAGAGAAGCTCCATCTGTAAAAATTATTAAAAAACTCCAAGAATTAGGTGCAAAAGTAACTGCGTACGATCCAGAGGCAGAAGATGCTGCGAAGAGAATACTTCCCGAACTTAATTACGCGAAAGACGAATATGCCGCTGCGAAAGGGAATGACGCATTAATAATTGTGACCGAATGGCCGCAATTTCGAGAGATCGATCTCGAAAGAATAAAAAAACTTCTCAAGGCGCCGGTTATTATAGACGGTAGAAACCTGCTCGATGAAAATAAAGTAAGAAACGCTGGTTTCAAGTACGAAGACATTGGCAGATGAAAAAAGCGCTAATAACAGGAATCGCAGGTTTTGCTGGAAGTCACTTAGCAGAACTTCTGTTATCTGAAAAATTTGATGTCTACGGTTTTTACCATCCGCAGCACTCCACGGAAAATTTAAGATCTATAAAAGACAGTATAAACTTAATAGACTGCGATATCCTAAAAGCAAAATCTACACAGGAAAAAGTTTTAAAGATTAATCCTGACTTCGTTTTCCATCTCGCCGCTTTTTCGTCGCCCCCCAAAAGCTTTGAAAACCCCGCAGAAACCCTAAATAACAACATCGTCGGCCAAATCAATTTGCTTGAGGCACTAGTTAAAATTAAATCAAAAGCAAAAATATTAATTATTGGCTCGTCCGACGAATACGGAATCGTTGAAGAGAAATATTTGCCAGTCAACGAAGAAACTCCTCTTGCGCCTCTTTCTCCATATGCAGTCTCAAAAATTGCCCAGGACATGCTAGGCTTGCAATATTTTCTTCATAATAAGCTAAACATCGTAAGGATTCGTCCGTTCAATCATATCGGTCCCCGACAATCGCTCGATTTTGTCGTCCCTTCTTTTGCTTCTCAAATAGCACAAGTCGAAAAAAAAGGGAAAGGAGTTATGAAGGTCGGCAATCTCGAAAGCTCAAAAGATTTCACAGACGTTAGAGATATGGTTTCAGCTTACCTACTCGCTCTCGAGAAAGGAAAAGTGGGAGAAGTTTACAATATAGGTTCAGGCAAAGCCGTCAAAATAAAAGAGATTCTAGACATTCTAATCTCCCTCTCAACGGCAACGATAGAAGTAAAACAGGAAAAGAGCAGAGTCAGATCAACAGATTTTAAAACAGTTTACGCTGATTATTCCAAATTCAAAAAAGATACAGGTTGGCAACCAAGGACTCCACTTTTAAAAACACTTTCTGATACAATTGAATACGAGAGAATTAAGCTCGAAGCGCGAAATTCGAAATCCGAAACAAACCCGAATGTCTGAAATTCAAATGTTTCAAACATTCTGAAAATTAGAATTTTGAACATTGTTTCTAATTTCGATATTCGAATTTTAATCATTATGGCACAAAAAAGAGCACTGATTACCGGAATTACAGGGCAAGATGGGTCATATCTAGCAGAATTTCTCCTCGAAAAAAATTACAAGATTTTCGGCTTAACAAGAAGAACCTCAACGCCAAATTACGAAAGAATTAAGCACATAGAGAACGAAATAGAGCTGATTCCAGGGGACCTATTAGACCAGCAGTCCCTAACTTACGCAGTTGATCATTCGAAGCCTGACGAAGTTTATAACCTGGCAGCTCAAAGCTTTGTCGCAACATCCTGGTCGCAACCGGTATTAACGGGAGAATTCACAGCCTTAGGAACAACGAGAGTACTCGAAGCGGTAAGACAAGTAAAGCCAGACGCCAAGTTCTATCAGGCGTCATCCTCAGAAATGTTTGGACAGGTAGCAGAGACTCCCCAAACTGAAAAGACGCCATTTCACCCTAGAAGTCCTTACGGGGTAGCAAAAGTTTATGGACATTGGATAACCATTAATTATAGAGAATCTTACGGACTTTTTACTGTTTCCGGAATTCTTTTCAATCACGAATCGCCAAGGCGAGGGTTGGAATTCGTTACAAGAAAAATATCACACAGTGTTGCGAAAATTCATCTCGGCCAGCAAGACCATATAGAGCTCGGAAACTTGGACGCAAAAAGAGATTGGGGTTTCTCGGGTGATTATGTTGAAGCAATGTGGATGATGTTGCAACAAAAAAATCCTGAAGATTTTGTAATCGCAACAGGAGAAAACCATTCAGTCAAAGAGTTTGTAGAAGAAGCCTTCGAGGCAATTGGAATTGACGACTGGCAAAAATATGTAAAAGTTTCGAAGGAATTTTATCGCCCGGCAGAAGTCGATTTTTTAATAGGTAATGCTGCTAAAGCAAAGAAAAAACTGGGTTGGGAACCAAGGGTATCCTTCCCGGAACTCGTCAAAATGATGGTGGAGTCTGACATTAAACTTTTGCAAAAAAATTCCTAAATGAGATTAGTTGTTAATATCCCGACATACAATGAAAGAGAGAACATTGAAGAGATTATAAAAAGAGTTTTAGAACAATCCAAAAACCTAAAAGATTTAGATCTCCATGTTCTAGTTTCGGACAGCCATTCCCCAGATGGAACTGGAGATGTCGTTAAGAAAATCTCAAGATACAACCCTCGAGTTCACTACTTAGATGTTAAAGAAAGGGGCTTAGGAGTTGGTATCGTAAAAGGACACAGATACGCAATCAATAAGCTCAAGGCTGATTTACTAGCTCAAATGGACGGCGATTTGTCCCACGACCCATCATCTCTGCCTAAAATGGTGGACTACATTAAAGAAGGATACGACCTGGTTAATGGGTCCAGGATGACAAAAGGTGGCAAAAACCTTCTAGGGTGGCACAGAAGGCTCTTTACAAAGGGATCTGCTCTTTATTGTAGGCTAGCTTGGGGAACGTGGAAGCTGACAGAATATACCAACTCTTACAGAGTTTTTACAAAGAAACTGTTTGAAAACATAGATTTTAAAAACGTCCCCTGGAAATCCAAAACATATATCATCCAGCCGGCTTTTCTCTATGCGGCAATAAGAGCGGGAGCCAAAATAAAAGAAGTACCAATTACTTTTACAGATAGAAAAAATGGATACTCAAAAGCTAAAATAATACACTACATAATCGATGTTCTATTTTTTGGAATTAAAGTTAGGCTGAAAAGATCCAAAACTTTTGTAAAGTTTCTTTCGGTAGGAACTCTTACCTACTTTGTAAATGCCATCTCTCTCGGACTCCTAAACAGAGGCCAAATTTACAATTTACCTGTAGTTTCAAAACCTCTTCTCGATTTTATTCCCCCTTATGATGGCGCCCCGCAATTTTTATTTATAACGATCGACAGGCTGCTCGTCGCATCAATAATCTCCATAGAATTATCAATTATTATCAACTTTTTATTCCACGACAATTGGACCTTTAAGCACAGATCTCACAAAGGTCACCAAGTTGTTAGGTTCTTTAAATTTAATATTACCTCCATCGGAAGCCCCATCATCCAGTTAGTGTCGATACTATTCTTCGCGAGGGCTCTAGGGATGCACGAACAGATAGGTTTAGCAGTCGGCGTAGTAATCGGATTATTTTTCAACTATTTTATTAATCTTCTGTGGATCTGGAGACCCGAACCCAAAGAAGCAGCTTTACAATAGACCAATCTTTATGCCCGCCTTCTTTCATAAAACCCTCAACTTGTCTGGGCAAAGGAAAATTCAGCTCGCCATCTTAGCCGTCGTTTTGGTTGCAGCAATCTTTTTGAGATTTTGGCAGATAAGAGAATACGTCATATTTTTAGGAGACGAAGGGAGAGATTCAATCGTCCTGAGGAATATGATAATAAACAAAAGGCCCACGTTTCTTGGCCCCACAGCATCTGTTGGCGGTTTCTATCTTGGCCCTATTTATTATTGGATGGCGGCACCATTTTTACTTTTGTCCGCTTTTGACCCGATCGGCCCCTCGTATCTTGTGGCCACAATCGGTGTTGCGACGGTCTTACTTCTATATAAATTTGTCAAAGATATAGTAGGTTTTTGGCCTGCAATTATCGCAAGCTCGCTTTATGCAACTGCACCTCTAATAGTTAGATATTCAAGATCATCCTGGAATCCAAATCCTCTACCGTTTTTTGCCCTACTCATGCTTTATATGATTTATCTTGGAATCAAAAAAAACAGCCTTAAATACTTTCTATTCGCGGGAATGAGCTTTGGAATCGCAATCCAATTGCATTACCTCGCGATTAACTTAATACCAATTGCCGCAATTATTGTGCTTCTTAATCTAAATTACCGGAAGCTACTGCCAGCACTTTTACTTGGTCTTGCCGGCTCGATTATAACCTTTTCTCCTTTTCTCCTTTTTGAGGTTAAACACAACTTCCCGAACTTCCGAACTATTTTAGAATTTGTGACCCGCGATGCAACACACGGCTACAAGTCTTATGACTTAATTAGCATCTTTGGCAACTTCGGCAATATATTTTTAGAGGAAATCTCAAAACTTAAAGGAACAATTATCACTAGAATTGTTTTGTGGGGTCTCGGCCTCGGTGCAATAGCAGGGGTTATAAAGTATTGGAAGGACAAAGACAAAAGGCTAGCATTTACACTAAGCGCTATTTGGTTCTTGGGCGGCCTTCTTTTTTTACGATTTTATACCGGGCAGATTTATGATTACTACTTCGGATTTATGTTCCCCGCGCCCTTTTTGCTTCTCGGAGTGATTATAGGACCTCTGTGGAGGAAAAATCTTGCAAAATTAATTGTCATAGCATTCTCAATAATTGCTATCTCTTGGTTTCTTAAGAACGAATTTTACACTTCACCGCCCAATAACATCATTAAACAAACGGAAGAAATCGCAGAAGCCGTAATAGAAAAGTCGGAAGGGAAACCTTACAATTTTGCACTCATTAGTAGCAGCAATAGCGATCATGCGTACAGATATTTTCTCGAAATAAAAGGCCACAAACCTACAAGCCTTGAAACTCTTGTAACCGACCAATTACTTATAGTATGCGAATCAAAAGATTGTCATCCGCTTGGCCACTCCCTTTGGGAGATCGCAGCGTTTGGTAGGGGAGAGATAGTCAGCGAGTGGGAACTTGAAGATTTAGGCATTAAAGTAGTTAAATTAAGACATTGGCCTGGCGCACCATCCCCTGCCGGTAAACCTGCTCAAAAAGGCGCTTAACTCAAGAAAGCGATTACACACTTCCGAGATGCCAATGACAATAAAGATGATTTTTTCTGCTCGCTCTTGTAAACTTGAAAGACGATACCGAGGGCTTTCAGCCCTCGGAAGTTTATGAAGCTAAAACACGTAGTCTCCGCGACACAATTTGACACTGATACACTGCGTAAATTGTTTAATACCGCCTCAAAAATTAAAAACGGTAATTACCCAAAGAAAGCTCTTAATGGAAAAATTATGGCAGCAATTTTCTATGAACCCTCAACAAGAACGAGGCTTTCTTTTGAAGCCGCAATGCAAAGACTTGGTGGGCAAGTCATTTCTACTGAAAACGCGAGTCAATTTTCATCCGCGTCCAAAGGTGAAACCCTAGAGGATACTGTAAGAATAATAAGTTCTTACGCGGACGTCATTGTTCTAAGGCATTTCTCACCGGGGGCTTCAGATATCGCGTCCAAATTTTCATCGGTCCCTGTTATTAACGCCGGGGACGGGAACGGAGAACATCCAACGCAAGCATTGCTTGACCTTTTTACAATTTTTGGGAAATTTTCAAAAAATGGATCCTTGCCGCCAAAATTCACAGTTGCAATGGTAGGAGATTTAACAAATGGTAGAACGATACACTCCCTATCGTACTTGCTTTCGCTTTACCCAAAAGTAAAAATAATTTTTGTTTCGCCAAAAGCACTCACAGCGCCAAATAGCTTAACGAGTCACTTAAGAGAGAAAAATATTGATTTCTTAGAAACTGAAGACTTTAAGTATGCCTTAAAAGTTGCTGACGTTGTTTATCAAACGCGGATACAAAAGGAAAGATTCAAAGGCAAAAAAGATTATAAGAAATATTTCGGCAGTTTTATTCTCGACAATAAAACGATTTCTCTTATGAAAAGAAATGCGGCAATAATGCACCCCCTTCCTCGAGTGAATGAAATTAACCCTGAGATAGACGATGACAAGAGATCGATATACTTTGAACAAGCCCAAAATGGGCTTTATATTCGAATGGCTTTGCTTCTTTTTCTCTTTGACAAAGCCTAAATCACAAAGCGATAATGTTTTAATGGCGGACAAGCCCCACCTAACAGTTATAATTCCAGCCTACAACGAAGAGCCTAACTTCAAGAAGGGGACCATAGACGGCGTTCCTGAGTATTTGGAAAAGCAAAATTATTCTTGGGAAATACTAATAGTCGATGATGGTTCCGACGACAATACAGCATCACTTGCCGAAGAATTTGCCAAAAAGCATAACAACATACGAGTTATTAAAAATCCTCATCAAGGTAAGGCCGAAACAGTTAAAACCGGGGTAGAAAAGGCAGACGGTGAGCTGATTCTTTTTACGGACTTTGACCAAGCGACTCCTATATCTGAAGCAGAAAGACTACTTCCATTTTTCCCCGAATACGATATAGTTATCGGCTCAAGACAGTTACCGGGAGCCAAAAGAGAAAAAGAGCCGATATACAGGCACATAATGGGCCTAGGATTTAATTTAGTAGTCCAAGTAATCGCGATTCGTGGAATTTGGGACACACAAGCAGGGTTTAAATGCTTTAAGGCAGAAGTTGCTAAAGAACTATTCGGTCATTTGCAAGTGTACGGCCGCGGCAAGAAAGTTAAAGGAGCTCTTGTTACCGCTTTTGACGTGGAGCTTTTATTTATCGCTAAAAAGAAAGGCTATAAAATTAAAGAAGTTGCGATCGCTTGGCATCATGTTGCGACAACTCGCGTCAGCCCAATTAAAGATTCTTTAAGAATGTTTCGCGACGTTCTTAAGGTAAGACTTAATGATATAAAAGGTGTTTACAAATAACTTCAAAGGATTAGAAAAAGTCCTTCTCGTTATAAATTTTTTTCTGTATTTGCCTCTAGCAATTTTTTCCTATTCTTACGTCGATTTAAATCTAACCCTCTCACAAAATCCGCTGGCCCTCAGCATCATTAGCACTTTGCAACAACTGGGATATTTCAACAGACAGTCAGCAACATTCATTTTTATATTTTCAATAACCACAGTTTTTTGTTTTTTTGCTTACAATCTTTGGCTTTTTAAAAAAGGGAAAATATCCGCAAATTATCTTAAAGTTGCAACAATAGGTAACACTATTATTCTCATTTTTGCTTACCCTTTTCTTTCATCCGACATTTTCAACTACATGTTTGATGCAAAAATTATTACGCAGTATCACGCCAATCCTTACACACATAAACCATTAGATTTTCCAAGCGACGAGTGGATAAGATTTATGCGCTGGGTACACAGATACTCTCCCTACGGACCATTATGGCTCGTTATGTCGACAATTCCCTCAATCCTAGGATTTGGAAAGTTCATAACAACCCTTTTCGCATTTAAAATCTCAATCGGCATCTTCCATCTAGTGAACTCTTATCTTATCTACAGAATACTCAAAATAACAAATCCCAAAGCACTTTTACTGGGCACTGCGTTCTATGCAATGAATCCGCTCTTTCTCATAGAAGGAGTCGCAAACGGCCACAATGATCTTATTTTGGCAACCTTTTTACTTGCATCCATATTTCTTTTTACGAGCAAGAGATATTCTTTGTCACTAATAACACTTCTTGCCGGAGCTTTAGTAAAGTACATACCGATTCTTAATCTACCTTGGCTCATTTGGGCAAAGCTAACAAAACAAAAAAACGTCGAAAAGCTAATTTTTCTTAACTTGCTTACGATGATTGCGTTCACGATTATATTTTCGACCACTAAAATATCGACCCCCTTTGTCTCTTCTGGCGCAACACAAGTTCAATTCCAACCATGGTATCTTTTTTGGACAGTACCGTACGTCTCCTTACTTGCAAAAAAAGAGTTGATTTTAGCGGCTTTTATAGTCTGTTATGGCGCGATGCTAAGGTATTTGCCCTTCCTTTATTATGGTGACTGGTCTCAACCAGGAACAACCACATTTATGAAATTTTCGATTTTAATTCCTTTAATAATTGCCGCAGTAATATCTGTTATTCCTCGTTTTTCCAAAAGATGATACACACTGCTTGGCCTGTTGCCTTAGTAATACTTTTAGTTGCAACAGCCTACTCACACTTTTTAATTAAGAGAAAATCGACAATTTTGTTGAGTTTTTTGCTCCTTGTTATAAGCCCGTACTTTCTGATGCTCATATTTTCAAACCCAACAATCACTGAAGAATTTCCAACGATTGTAAAATGTAATCAAGGATCCAACAACTTCTCCTGTCTAGCGTCCACGGAATTTTTATTCTTCAACGCAAATGAGTACTTCCCTAAAAACATCGGCGATTATGGTCTCTTTCTCCCAAGCTTTATTTTTCTAACTCTCGCTGGGATCTATCGAGTATCTAAAGAAAGAGAGCCTTCTTACTTAGGACTTTTAGTATTGCTCGCGCTTTCTATTTTCGTGTCGTACATTCAACCAGAAAACAACCTCTCCAGAAAACTATTATTCGTGCCAATACTTTCAGTCTTAATAACCATCGGCGCAGACCAAATATTTTTCCCAAAAAAGCGTAATTTAAAATACATAGTGACATCTTTAGGGCTAATTCTCCTCGTCTCATATGAAGCTGCGAGAATGTATCAAATTATTATCTATCACAATCCGTTTGCATAAATGAATAGAAAACTCATTCTCACACTTATCATTGTTTTCGCTGCTTTCCTGCGCCTTTACGACTTGCAGCACTTCCCTCCCGGTCTTTATTCGGACGAAGCCGCATATGGATATAACGCCTATTCAATACTAAAAACTGGCCGTGACGAATATGGAAATTTCCTACCACTCACCCTCAAAAGCTTCGGCGATTATAAACCTGTTGGGACCGCTTACTTAACCATTCCTTTCGTTGCGATTTTTGGGTTGAATGAAATTGCCGTTCGCCTGCCTTCTGCTATCTTTGGCACGGTCACTATCGCCTTAGTCTACTTTATTGCTAAAGAAATCAACTCCGAACCAGCTTATGAAAAAACACTTAAATTTCTTCCAGAAACAGCGAGTCTAATGCTCGCCATATCTCCATGGCATATTCATCTGACAAGAAGCAGCATGCTAGTAGGAATTGAGAGTGCCTTAATCGCCTCGGGATTTTTATTCTTCATAAAAGGTCTAAAAAATTCAAAATTCCTTTTTGTGTCAGCTGCTTCTTTCGTTGCTGCTATCTATACTTATTATGGTTCCAGATTAACGGTTTTATTACTTATCCTAAGTCTTGTTCTAATTTTTCATAAAAGACTATCTCAACTTAAAACCGCGGTCGCAAAAAGTATTATTTTTGCCCTAATTCTTCTTCTGCCAATGGCGCTTTCAATTGTCAGAGACCCCAGTGCACTACTTGGCCGGGTTTCAACAATTAGTATTTTTTTCGATCCGGGTATTAAATCTAAGCTTTGGGAAATGCACACCTTAGATGGAGCAAATTTTCCACCGCTCGTTAGCCGTTTCTTTCACAACAAGCCTTACTTTTACTTTACAGATTTCCAAAGACGTTATCTTCAACACTTTTCTTTTGATTTTTTGGCAGTAAGCGGTGATCCGCATCCTCCATTTAATATTCCAAAAATGGGTCAACTTTATCTTTTAGAAATTCCTTTTATAGTCGTCGGATTAATTTATTTAATCTCCATGCAATCTAAAATCACTCGCTCTCTGCTCGCCTATTTACTGATTGCTCCTGTTGCGGCCTCCTTAACTTTTATTACGCCAGCTGCAAACAGATCATTCAATATGGTAGTTCCTCTAACGCTTGCCTCAGCAGCCGGTATCTTGGTAAGTGCCAACTATGTGAGTAGGAAAACTAAAATTAAGTCAAAAGCTTTCATCGCAACAATAATTATCCTTTACGTTGCTTCTTTCACTTTTTATTTAAATTCTTATTTTAAAAAAATCCCTATGGAAATACCTGACTCATGGCACTACGGAAGACGTCAATTAGTGGAAAAAGTAAGCAAACACGAAGACAGCTATGAAAAAGTTCTGTTAACGGAAGAGGAAGGACCGACTTACATTTGGCTGCTTTTTTATAAACAATACGAACCTGAGACCTATTGGGAAAGTGCTAAGATAACTCCTCAACCAGACTATTTAGGCTGGCTGCACATTCTTTCTTTTGGTAAATATTATTTTGAACCAGATCTTAACTGGGAAGAAAGAGAAAAAGAACCAAAAACACTTTACGTCGCATATCGTGACCAACTACCCGACAACTGGGAAGGTCAAGTGCAAGATAAGAATTATAAATTAGTAATCGATGAAAGAATCCTTTACCCTAACGGCAAAACAGTCTACAAGATTGGGCATTTATCTGAAGCAAAATGAAAAAATACTTAGGCCCGCAATTTATAACGGATTGGCAGAAAACTGCGATTTCAAATCGCAGTTTTGATGCCAAACGGCTACATACTTCTCCAGCATTGGAGAAAGACACAGGTTTTCTGCCACCCGATGTAAACTTAAAGAGTAAAACTCCAGCACTTATGCTGGAGAAGTTTATGAGGACCGCAAGCTCTGCTTACCTGCTAGTTTTTTTAGTCACATTAATTGCTTTATGGCCATTTTTTAGAAAGGGGTTTTATCAAAGTCATGACGGCGAGTGGATGGTCATTCGCTTTTCTGCTTTTCATCAAACATTAGCGGCAGGACAATTTCCAGTAAGGTTTGTTGACAGACTAAATAATAATTACGGATACCCCGTTCTTAATTTTCTTTACCCTCTTCCATTTTATCTCGCAGAATTTCCAAAAGCGGCTGGACTTGGATTTGTTGAAAGCGTCAAAGTAATTTTTGTCACTTCAACAATTTTTTCTTCTCTTGCTATGTTTTGGGCGCTTTCGCAAAAGTTTTCAAAAGCTGCAAGCACAACAGGAGCCATTGTTTATACTTTTGCTCCTTATAGATTTGTAGATCTTTACGTCAGAGGCTCTATTGGTGAAAGCATGGCCTTTGCTTTTGTACCACTTATCCTAGGAAGTATTTTCAAAATAGAAAAAGGTGATAAGAAGTTTTTCCCGATTCTTTCGATTTCAACGTTCTTTCTTATTCTCTCCCACAACGTAATAGCTCTCCTATTCATCCCACTACTGTTCATTTCGGCGCTCTTGATTCAAAAAAAATCGAGATTAAGACTCGTTGTGAGCCTTCTATTAGGTATAGCTGCATCAAGCCTCTTTTGGATACCAGCTCTTTACGATCTTAAATTCGTCCGACTATCACAAATAAAAGTATCAGAAATAGAAAACCATCTTGTGAGTCTTGAAAAACTTTTACTGCCATCATGGGGATATAATCCAAACCCAAATGATCCTCACGGCATGTCTGTGCAAATTGGATTAATTGCAGTACTAATGTTTATCGCGACTTTAATTCTGATACTAAAAACTAAGGGTAAAAATTTCCTCTTACTCTTTTACCTGAGTGTATTTGCGATGATCTTGTTTCTGCTGACGAAACAATCCCAGTTTTTTTGGCAAACTGTATCTTTTGTAGATATCATTCAGTTCCCCTGGAGGATGCTCTCCATTATTGTTTTTGTATCGGCCATAATGACAGCTTACGTTGTAGACTCCATACCAAAAAAACAAAACATAGTCGCGCTTATAATCTTAATTTCAGCGATATTAGCAGCCCTCCCTTACACTAGACCAAGCGCTTTTGTAGATAGAGCAGAAGGTTACTATGCAACCAACGAAGACACAACCACAGTTCGGGATGAATATATGCCCCTCTGGGTCAAAGAAAAAAGTGTATCAAGAGCGAACGAAAAAGTGCAAGTAGAAGGAAAAGGCGAAGTTACGAATCTTAATATCAGACCCGCAAACTACCAGCTAGATATAAAAGCTTTAGACAAACTCAAAGTGCAAGTGAACACTATATATTTCCCGGGGTGGCAGGTAAGATCAAATGGCCAAACCATCCCTATTGATTATCAAAACAACTTAGGCTTAATACGCTTTTATTTGCCAGAAGGCACACACAAAGTTATAATCAAATACACAAGATCGTCTGTCCATCTTGCTGCAGAAGTTATATCTCTTGCAGCACTTTTTGTAATCGGAGCATACTTCATTTATATATGGCGAAAACAAGATTCTTAGTTACGGGCGGAGCCGGATTCATCGGCTCCGAAATCGTCAGACAGCTGCTGGAACGTGGTTTTGAAGTCAAGGTTGCCGATGACCTGTCCAAGAAAGACGCTTCTGTCGACAGTCGAGTGGAGTTCGTGAAAGTTGATCTTACAGACGCTGAAGCGACAAAAAAAGTTTTTAACGGAATCGATATCTGCATAAACGCCGCTGCCAAAATCGGTGGCATCGGATACTTCCACAAGTACCCAGCAACAATTCTTTCCGAAAATAACAAAATCTACAGCAGTACTTTTGAGGCAGCAACAAAAGCAAAAATTAAACGCTTAGTTTATATCTCCTCTTCTATGGTCTTTGAGTCGGCAACACATTTTCCAAGTAAAGAGGAAGACGTGATTAAAATTCCACCACCAGTTTCCTCCTACGGATTCTCCAAGCTTTCCGGTGAATGGTATTGCCAATCTTTCTGGGACCAGTATAAACTGCCCTATTCTATCTGTCGGCCTTTCAACGCATACGGCATTAACGAATTTCCTGAAAGAGAAATCGGCTATGCCCACGTAATCCCGGATTTGGTGAGAAAAATAATAGAAGGACAATATCCACTCGAGCTCTTAGGAGATGGAACACAAACAAGGTGTTTTACGCATGTTCGCGATATAGCAGACGGTATTATTACCGTTGCTCTTCACCCAAAAGGTGAAAATGAAGATTTCAACATCGGCACGGAAAAAGAAATAAAAATGATAGATCTTGCCAAAAAAATATGGGAAGTTATGGGCGAAGAAAAACCGTTCAAGGTAAAGTTTGTAAAAGGCTTCAAATTTGATATAAAGAGAAGAGTTCCCGATACCACGAAAACCAAAAAAGTTGTCGATTGGGAACCGAAAGTAAAGTTTGAAGACGGCTTAAAGGAGGTAATAGCTTGGCTACAAGAGCAAAGAGCTCAGGGAAAACTGCAAAGGTAGCGGTCGCAGTAGTCGGCATCGGAAGAGTTGGTGCTCCACTGGCACTGTTCCTTGCCGAGGGCGGCCATCTTGTCTACGGCCTTGATGTAGACCAAGAGAAAATCAATGTGCTTTCTAAAAAGCAAATGCCCTTCATGGAAGAAGGCGCGCCGGAACTCCTAAAAAAGCATATAGGTAAAAACTTTCGTGTCTCCACAGATTTCTCAAACATCGCCAAAGCAAAAATAATTATCCTAACGCTTGGAACTCCAGTCGACGAGAATATGAACCCTAGCCTTGTTCAAATAGACAAAGCGCTAGCTGTAGCCCGTCCTCACCTAAGACGCGGGCAGCTTTTAATCTTAAGATCAACGGTTTCGCCTGGAACGACCAACTACGTAAAAGCATATCTCGAAGACGAAGGATTCAAAGTAGGCATTGACTTCTATCTGGCATTTTGTCCGGAAAGAATCGCGGAAGGGAAATCGCTAATAGAACTAGCTCAAATTCCTCAGATAATTGGTGGAGTAGACAAAGCAAGCTCTCAAAAGGCCGCCGCCTTTTTCAAAGGTTTGGGAATCGAAGTTAATTTGGCAGATTCTGTCTCAGCAGAACTCGCCAAGCTCTTCACAAATATGTACAGATACATCAATTTCGCGATCGCAAACGAATTCATGATTCTCGCCGGCAATTATCACAGAGACGTTTATCAAGTCGTAGATTTAGTCAATAAAAATTACAAAAGAGGCGGGCTTTCGCTGCCAGGGCTTACAGGTGGTCCTTGTCTCTTTAAGGATGGATTTTTCTTAATAAGCGATATTCCTTTTGCCGATTTAATTTCGACGAGCTGGAAGATTAACGAATCAATTCCTTTATTCTTAATTAATAAAGTAAGAGAGCGGACCCGAATGAAAGGTAAAAAAGCCGTAATCCTTGGCCTCGCCTTTAAGGCGGAAATTGACGATATTAGAGAATCACTCGCATTCAAAGTCAAAAAGGCGCTCGAACGGGAAAGGGCAAACGTTTTTCTTCACGACCCCTACGTTCCCGGCTATCAGAACGATCTTGACGAAACCCTAAAAGACGCAGATCTTATTTTCCTAGCAACAAACCACAACTATTATAAGCAGCTAGATATAGCCAAAGTTAAAAAGCTAGTCTCGAAATCATGTGTTATCTGCGACGTATGGAATGTTTTCAAAACCAACAAAATTATTTTTACAATCAAATCCCTAGAAACTCACATGGCAAGGACCAACGGAAAGACTAAAGAAAGCCTCGATGAAATCTTCGAAGGAAAGTGGCAAGAATTGTAGTCCTAACCCCTAACTTAGCTTTACACTGATCCTATTCTCATTTACAATTTACTCATGAAACTTTCAGTCGTCATGCCCGTTTACAACGAGGGTGATGTAATCGGCGAGACAGTAAATCGGGTTGAAACAATAGTAAAAACTCCTCACGAGCTTCTTATTATTTACGATATGGACAACGATACATCAATTCCTCCCGTAAAAAAACTACAAAAAAAGTATCCAAATGTAAAACTTGTGAAAAATATGTACGGTGGGGGAGCGTTAAACGCTCTCAAAACAGGGCTTAAAACAGCAAAAGGGGATGCAGTTTGCATTATGATGTCCGATTTAACTGACGATCCTAAGGTTCTTAACACAATGGTGGACAAATTCAACCAGGGATATGACGTTATCGCTGCGTCAAGATACATGAAGGGCGGCCGACAAATAGGGGGGCCTAAATTTAAAAGGTTCTTAACAACTACCGCAGGTCTAAGCCTCCATTACTTCTTTGGCCTTCCCGTTCACGATGCGACTAATTCCTTTCGGCTCTACTCGAGAAGATTCCTCGACAAAGTAAAAATAGAGTCGGATGGAGGATTCGAACTGGCGATTGAATTTACAGTGAAAGCACATTACGGAGGATACAAGGTTACGGAAGTCCCCACCACCTGGACTTATCTCGACAAGGAATCAAGGTTTAACATGAAAAAGTGGATTCCAAAATATTTTAAATGGTATTTATGGGCCGTTAATAAAAGAATCTCGGGTTGTCCAAAATCCACTAAATGAATTTTCGAAAAAGTCTGTTGGGAATTTTTTTAATTCTTTTGTTCCCCTCTCTCGTATTTTTTTCTCTACTACCGCATTATTTTTTTCAAGACGACTGGTTCGTTTTAAATGTCACAGATATTTCCTCCCTACGAGAATTCGTATCGCTATTTTCTTTCAGAACTGACGTTGTTTATTGGAGACCACTCGGGATGTTTTTATACTTTCTAATTGCAAAAACAATGTTTGGTTTAAATGCACTAAATTTTTCTCTCCTTATTTTCGCCTTTCACATTGCAAATAGTTATCTGGTTGGCTATTTGTCCCTGCAGCTGTTTAAAAACCGGCTTGCGGCTTTCTTGTCATCACTGCTTTATGCAACTGCCGCTTTCCACTTTCTAACTCTTTCTTGGTTTTCGCTAGCATGGGTCGCAATTGGCACAACACCCTTTTTGCTCTCTTTGATTTTCTATATAAAATACAGAAGTAAAAGAAACAACAAATACCTGGTCTTTTCTTTAGTCTCTTTCATCATGTCTCTTACAGCAACAGAGTTTGCTATAACCTTACCCGCGTTTATCGTTATCTTGGAGTTTTTTGCAGGATTAAGTAGACGAGACATAATTAAAAAAATTAGCCCAATCCTAATTTTTACAACGCCGGTAATTATTCTTTACCTTCTGGCTAGATTCGTTTTTTTCCCAATTCCAGCAGAAGGCGATTATCAAATAACGATAGATCGTCAAGTGACCAAAACTCTAGCCTGGTACTTTTTGTGGCTCCTAAATATTCCAGAGGAATTAAAATATCAAATAATCGTCTCGAAATTACAACTAACACACACTTTTCTAAGAGACTCCGGAAAACTTTTTCTGCCCACGCTTCTATTAATATCAACAACGCTGTCGACTTTTAGCTTGCTCTTGTTGGCGTCGCTTAAATTCAAGATGGCAAAACTTCTAGGATTTTCACTAATCGCTTTTGTAGTCGGCATAATGCCAGTTTTATTTTTACCCTCCCATTCATACCCTTACTACCTAAGCATCGCCTCAATATTCCCCTTCATCTCAATAGGCTACCTTTTATCTGCAATTTATAATATGGATAATAAAATACTTACTATGCTCGCCGCGTCATTCACTCTAAGTCTCATCGCACTCTCTTTTCTTACAGTATTTCTAACAACAAGACTCCACTGGGCGGCAGGAGAACAACGTATTTCAAAAGAGATAGTTGAAAAGACAACAGATATGTACAAGCATATGCCAAACGGCTCAGAAATAGTTCTATATACAGCAGGCCCCCAAACGAAACAGTCATTAATGGACCAATATGCCTTCAAAGTTATTTATAATAATAAAAGCGTAAAAACTACTTATTTAGAAGATAGGAAATTTCCGGAAGCTGACAAAAACCGATACTACGTAAATATAAAAGAATGAGAAAAAATATCCTGCCGCTAATTTTTATTCTTGCGATAACAATAGTCTTATCACTGCCGCTCCTTAAGCCCGGTCTACACACTATTCACGACGATCAGCAAATAGCAAGACTTTACCTTTTCGATGAAGCTATAAAAAGCGGCCAATTTCCCGTCCGCTGGGTAGACGATCTTGGGTTTGGATTTGGTTACCCACTGTTCAATTTCTACCCGCCATTCGTGTACATGCTAGGAGAAATATTCCATATAGTCGGATTTACCTTTATTGATAGTATCAAGTTAGTTTTTTTCTCAAGCATTATCGCGTCCGGATTATTTATGTACCTTTTGGCAAAAGAATTATGGGGCAGATGGCCAGCCACAATCAGCGCAACTTTTTACATGCTTGTTCCTTATCGTGCTCTCGACATTTACGTAAGAGGAGCCCTTGCCGAGTCTTTTGCGTTCGTCTGGCTGCCCGCAATTTTATGGAGTTTTTACAAGCTTGAAACAACCAAAAAAAGAGTTTATATAGTCACATCCGCCATGTTTCTCGCGCTTCTGATGATCACTCACAACCTTATTTTTCTGCCTTTTATGCTACTTTTCCCTTTTTACTTATTATTCCTTTTTCTTAAATCTAAAGATAAAAAGAGATCATTTATTCTCTATACAAGTTCAGCTATCCTCGCCTTAGGCACCTCGGCGTTCTTTTGGCTACCAGCCATCTTTGAAAAGAGATACACCATTGTCGATCAATTGCTCCTTGTAAACCTTGCAAGCTACCAGATTCACTTTGTTTATTTACAGCAATTGTGGAATTGGACGTGGGGATTCGGAGGGTCTTCAGTTGGGCTTACAGATGGAATTTCGTTTAAAATTGGAAAACTCCATTTACTCGCATCTTTTGCAGCCTTAATACTTTCAACGTTTTATATTATAAAAAACAAAAAAATTTCCCTATGGCCAATACTATTTTTTATTCTCATGATTATCGCCGCTTTCATGACTACCCAGTACTCTAAAATAGCGTGGGATAACATTACCCCTCTGGGATACCTTCAGTTTCCATGGCGTTTCTTAATATTCACGGCGCTCTTTAGCTCTCTACTTGCCGGCGCCCTTGTGTACCTTTTAAGAATTTCGATTTTAAAAATAAGTATTGGTGTTATCCTAATTCTTTTACTAGTCCCTAACCTGAAGCTCTACAGACCACAATCATACAGAAATGGTTTGACGGATCAAGTAGCAACTTCCAGAGAAGAAATTAGGTGGAATGTGTCAAAGACGTCATACGAGTACCTACCAAAAGGTATAGATCTTGTAAAAGACGAAAAAGGAATTAATATACCTCAAGTTGACAGAAATAACATCCCAAAGCAAAAGGTTGAGGTCATCGAAGGCAATGCAAAGTTTGAAGACATAAAGGGCTCCCCTACCGAAGTAACTTTTACGTCAAGATCAAATGAAGGGGCACAAATAAAGGCGAACATTTTTAACTTTCCCGGGTGGGAAGTTAAACTCAATGGTCAGAAAATTTCAATTGACGACAATAATGCTCTGAAATTGATAACATTTGAAGTACCAGCGGGGGAGAGTAAAGTAGATATTGAGTTCAAGCAAACAGGCTTGAGGCTTGCAGCTAACCTGATAAGCCTTTTTGCAATTTTTTCTTTAATTACTCTTACAGTAACTAAATGGCAACCGAAGAAATTTTAGATTTACAATTAATTAAAAAAAGATCCGTTCATGGTATAGCGACCCTTACCCTAAGAACTTTCTTTATCCAAATATTCACTTTTTTTGCAACCTTTATTCTAACGGTACTCTTAGACCCAGCAACCTTTGGCGTCTACATTATTGTTTCAGCACTCATTAGCGTTTTTATTTACTTTTCAGACGTTGGCCTAGCAGCAGCACTCGTCCAGAAAAAAGAAGACGTAACAGAAAAAGATCTCTCTTCGACCTTCACTATCCAGCAGACGATAGTAATAGCACTGGTTATTATCGGATTTTTATTTTCAAGCCCCATCGCCAATTTTTACAATTTAAGCAGTGACAGCCTATTACTCTTACGCGTTCTGATATTCTCCTTACTGCTGTCCTCACTTAAAACCATACCGTCAATATTGCTCGAAAGAAAACTGCTTTTTACAAGACTCGTAATCCCTCAAGTTTTAGAAAATATAATCTTTTATACGATCGCGGTCGTTCTGGCTTTTTACAACTTTGGTATCGCAAGCTTTACATATGCGGTTCTCGCAAGAGGTGTGGTTGGCCTAGTTCTTATTTATATCCTTTCACCATGGAAGCCCTCAATTAGCCTTGAAAAGGAAACCCTCAAGAAACTTATCTACTTTGGTGTTCCATTTCAGCTGAATAGCATCCTGGCTTTAATTAAAGATGACTTGTTAATAGTAGTACTTGGAAAAATCTTACCATTCTCGCAAATAGGTCTTCTTGGGTGGGCCCAAAAATGGTCACTTATCCCACTACGATTTTTTATGGACAGCACTATCAAAGTTACGTTTCCTGTCTACTCAAGACTTCAAGAAGACAAGGATCACCTAAGAAAGGCAATCGAAAAATCACTGCAGTTTGTGACATTCTCGACCTTCCCGGCTGTTACGGGTATTGTTATCATTGCGCCTCTTGTCGTCGACTTAATCCCGAGGTATGAAAAGTGGGAACCTGCCTTGCCATTGCTTTATATTTACAGCATAAACGCTGCTTTTGCCGCAGTGAACACAACCTTAACCAATATTTTATTTGCGTTAGGAAAGCCCAAAATAGTCCTGAACATGATGTTGTTTTGGACATTTTTTTTGTGGGTCCTAACCTTTATTTTTGTTAAAAATTACGGCTACATTGGTGTTGCAATAGCGTCGGCAATAGTGGCTGCGTCAACAAGTATAGTGATCTTTTTTGTTAAAAGAGAAGTTGACGTGTCCATTCTCAAAAACGTTAGAGTTCCAATCGCATCAACAGCCGCTATGCTCATCGTTTCCAAGGTCGCGTATTTAATAATCCCGCAAAATGCACTCGGATTAATATTATTAGTAATTGTTGGAGCAATAACGTATCTTGCCACTGCTTACCTTTTTTCCGGTAAGGAAATTAAAAATAACTTAGCTCTTGTTTTGAATTCAATCAGAAGCAGATAGAAGTGTAGGGTAGGTTATATAACTTTTAAAACTATTGATTTGTCGTTAAAGTATACTTTTTGCAAAAAATCCAGGTTTTGAAACCTCGACTCGTAAACGTTCTTTTCTACATATAAATAAGAAATACTGTTCCCCTTCAAGTTGTTCTTAATTTCTAGCGGATCACTGGAACTAAAAACAACCCGCACAATCCCTTCCCTGCTCTTAGTATCTTGACCGTGATCTCTTAAAACCCCAGCGCCAGACAAAAACAGAGGTCTGTCCGAGAGGAAGCTAACATACATGAAAGGTTCATCTTCTGCCATCCAAGATTCGACCAGCACCACGGAATCTCTCGGAGTCTCATTCTTCAGGTACGAAAAAGCATTTAATTCATCGCTGGTAACCAGATAACCTTTTTTGCTTTGAACGTATAAGAAATTATTCATCCCTTCGTACAAGGACCGCGAAACAGTGAGGGTCAAAACTAGAGCGATTAATATAACCTTAAAGACAGCCGGAAGTCTTCGGGTCCAGTAATACAAAGAAAGAGAGGCGTATATCGCCCCAATAATAAATACCGAGATTAAAAATTGCACGGTGTTTGCTCCGCCCGTTTTTTGATAAAAAAATGATCCGGCAATTAAGCTCGTTATCATTCCTGAAAGAAGAAATATGTTGAGTTCTCTTGGAAACAATTTGAAAGAACTCCTAGTTTGTAGAAGTCCAAAATTCACCGTGCCGAATAAAAAAATGAAGAAGAGAACCACGAAAAATGCCTCCAAGAGATAAACTTCAAATATCCGATTTTCTTGCAATCTTTCCAATCTCAAATAATCGAGTTTAGAAATGGCAAGATCCTTGTGCTGCACAAAATTTTCAAATCTCCACATACCATTAAAAAATAATCCGCCAGCACTTCTGTTAACAGGTATAAAGTAAGCCATAGATATCAAAAGACAAATAATTGGAACTAAAGTTAGGCGTAGGTTTTGCCTAAGGAGAAAATAGACACCGATCCCAAAAAAACCTGCAAGGGCAAAAAGTCCACTATATACTTTAAACCCTATTAAACTTCCCATCACAACCGCCGCTAGAATCCCGGCATACATCTCCTTCTTTCTAAAAAAACGTACAAGTAAACTAAGCCCAGCCAAAAATATAACGATAGAAAAAGCTCGAGGAGGGCCAGCGAGTAGTTTAGAAGCGTCGTCAATTATGGTGACGTCAAAATTGAAACCTTTACCCCGCAAAAAAAGTAGAACGTACAATATATCTCCACTAGCATATAGAAAAATCGCAAGCCACCTTGAGAAAGATTTTCCAAGCCCTAACAACTCGCCTAAAACAAACGCGCTACCGCCCAAAAGGAGGGCAAGAATTAAGCTTAAAAATTGAAATTGAACCTTGATAAAATCTAAATTAAAGACTCTCGATAACTCAGCAGCAGCCAGGTTGGAGAAGTAATGATAATTGCGAACGTGAACTCCGACCATTCCTGGTTCAAATGGTGGAACGTTTTTGATTAGTTCATTTGTCAGGGAAAGATGAAAAATGGCATCCGGAACGCCACGACAGCAAAGATATAAACCCTGTTCATTTCGCACACCAATAAACCAAACTGCAGACAAATTAAGTACTATGCCAACAATCACGATAATTAAGCTCAGAATATCAACCTTGAAGTTGGGAAGCCTAAACTGAAGTTTTAAAAAATGCTTACGTTGCAAAAATGTCCAGACTAAAAAAGAAGCGAATAGATAAAGGTAGGTCAATTGCCTGGCATCTAAAATGCCAAAGATGTAACCTTGAAAAACCCACAGAACAATCCCGACGGAAAAGCTTAGTACTAAAGATTCCAAAAACGAAAGCTTAAGAGGACGCAAGACGAGGTTCCCCGGCACGTAGAATGCGGCAAACACTGCAAACAAAAACACGACAAAGTCAGCCATAATAACTTAATCTAAGTCTAGAAGAGGCTGCTACGTAGTGTCAATATTGGCAAAGAGGAGCGAGTAAGGTCTACTCTATTGTCACTTTTTGTATCTTATCGCCAACCTGTATTTTATCGACAACATCCATTCCACTCGTTACCATGCCAAATATCGAATAAAGCTTAGGAAGGGGAGTGTCACCCAGCATAATAAAAAATTGACTACCGTTCGTGTCTGGTCCTGCGTTGGCCATAGCAACTATTCCGCGTTTGTAGTCTCTCGTTACCGGGTCGTTTTTAAATTTATAACCCGGTCCTCCAGTGCCGTCGCCACTAGGATCACCGCCCTGAATAACAAAACCTTCCTCTCTTCTGTGAAAAGTTAAGCCGTCGTAAAAATTACGACTGGCGAGGGATATGAAATTAGAAGAAGCAAATGGAGCGTCTTCGTAAAGTTCGAAGGCGATATCTCCCTTGTCTGTTGAAAGCTTCGCCATCTTGCCTTTTATTTCCTCTGGTTTTAAAACTGTAAACGGTTGGTTTGTTTGTTCCATTTTTACCTCACCTGATGCCTCTTTTGTTTCAGGTCTGCTTGTAATATCGTCATTGTCCGAGCTTCTGCCGAATACTAAAAATCCAATAAGCAGAACTACGACTAATGCCCCAAGTGCAACAGCTAAATTCCTCATAACAGACTCAAGATAGTCTAAAAGAGAGTAAACATTATGTCAATGTATCAGAGAGATGAATAAGACAGAGTAAAAAGATTATACTAACTTTATGCAAAAACGGGTATGAAGGTATCGATAGTTGTTCTAAACTATAACGGACTTGCAAATACTCTCGAGTGTATAGAGTCCCTTAAAAAGCAAGATTTTACTGGGAACGACGTTGAAATAATAGTCGTAGATAATGGGTCAGAAGACGGTTCAAAAGAAGAACTGCCGAAACTCAAGGGAATTAAACTTTTATTTAATGAAAAAAATCTTGGCTACACTGGGGGAAACAACAAAGGAATAAGAGATGCACTTAAAGGAGGATCAGAAGCGATACTAGTTTTGAACAACGATACGGTTGTAGATCCTCTGCTTATCAAAACCTTAATAAAGGCAACCGTCTTTGGTGATGTCATCACCCCTAAAATATATTTTGAAAAAGGTTTCGAATTTCACAAAAATAAATATAAGAAGGATGATCTTGGTCATGTAATATGGCATGCGGGAGCCCACATTGACTGGGAAAATATTCTCGGCGTCCACGATGACGTAGATGAGGTAGACCATGGACAATTTACAAAAAAGAAAGAGATAGATTTTGCAACAGGGGCCGCGATGTTTGTCAAAAGGGAAGTGTTTGAAAAGGTTGGACTTTTTGATAATAAATACTTCCTTTATTTAGAAGATATGGATTTTAGCGTACGCGCTAAGAAAAATGGTTTTAAAATTATCTTCGAACCAAGAGCCATCTTGTGGCACAAAAATGCCGGATCGACTGGCGGTTCAGGTTCAAAGCTCCAAGATTATTACATAACAAGAAACAGGTTGTTATTTTCAACAAAATACGCAAAACTTAGAACTAAGATTGCAGTCCTAAGGCAAATTGTAAGTCAATCAAAAGACCCGATAAAAAGGAAAGCGTTAATGGATTTTTTAACTTTCAAATTTGGAAAGGCGTCTGTTAAATTTTGATGAAAATATCGGCACTCATTCTCGCAAAAAACGAAGAAGAAATGATCGAGGATGCTCTTTCGCAGCTTAATTTCGTCGACGAGATTATAGTCTTAAGTCAAAACTCGTATGATAACACAAAAAAAATCGCCCTAAGGTACACTGACAAAGTTTTCGAAACTAAAGTTGAAGACTTTTCGAAAAATAGGAATTTTTTAGCAGAAAAAGCTAGCGGGGACTGGTTGTTGTATGTAGATGCAGATGAAAGGTTCGATGCAAAAAATAAAGAAGAGATAAAAAAGGCACTTGCCCAAAACGAAAGTTTCAAAGCATATTATTTTCCAAGAAAAAATATGGTCTTGGGCACGTGGGTCAAGCACGCTAATTGGTGGCCTGATTATGTGCCAAGATTGATAAAAAAAGAAAACCTAGTTACTTGGAGGGGAAGAGTTCATGAAAGCCCAGAAATAGAAGGAGACTTTGGATACCTTAAAAACCCTATAACTCATCTTACCGCAAGAAATATGACCCTAATGCTTGAAAAAAGCATCAGATGGGCAAAAATAGAAGCACAGCTTTATAATAAGGCAAGCAACCCAAGGGTTACACAAGCAAGAATAATACGCTTCTGCCTATTTAAGTTTTTACATAGATATTTTTATAAGCTTGAGATACTTGATGGAAGAGTTGGACTAATTTCAGCCATTTATCAAGCGCTACACGATGCTATGACGTTGACATATCTGTGGGAAATTCAAAACGATACCCAACATAAGTTCGAAAAAGCAGTAAAGTCCATTTAAAATGAACAAAAACTTTTTACCTTACGATGTTTATGAAAGGCACCGAAAAATTGGGTCTCTCATCAAAAAAGATGATAGCGTACTTGATGTCGGCGGAGAACTCGATCATCTATCTCAATTTTGTAATCCTAAAAAATTAGTTGTCGCGAACTTAACACCAGCGGATGTTGTAATTAAAAAAGGAAAACTTCCATTTAAAAACAATTCGTTTACCACGGTGACCGCAATAGATGTTCTTGAGCACATCGCCAAAGAAGAAAGAGAAGGCTTTATGGAAGAGTTAACAAGAGTCGCGAAAAACAGAGTCATAATTTCCTTTCCAGTAGGAACAAGTTGTCACAAAGAGTATGAGTCTAAAGTTCAAAAATGGCTGACTGATAGGGGGCACGACGTGACCTATCTCAAGGAACATATCAAATACGGTCTTCCCGAAAAAGAGGAAGTGGAAAAGCTTGCGAAAGATTTCGATCACAATCTTAATTTTTCCGGGAACATAACAGTTAACGAATTCCTTTTTAAGCTTTTTATGTTTGATCCTCATATCAGGTTTATAAGAAGAGCAGTTTATTATCTGAAATTACTTTTTAACCTAGTGACGAACAATATTTTTTATCTGATTCTTTCAGACAGCGATTATTCCAACAACGTAATCAGAGCATATTTAATAATCAAAAAATGAAATTTGGATTTTTCAGCCCATATTTAAATACCTTTGGAGGAGGCGAAAGATATATGCTAACGCTCGCGTCACACCTTTCAAATGGTCATCAAGTGGATATCTTTTGGAACGAGCCCGAACTAAAAGCTCCTATTGCACGTTTTCTAAAAATAGACTTGTCAAAAACAAAATTCGTAGATAACATTTTTAAACATAAATTCTTAAAAAAATCTTTCGAGTCCATGGGGTACAACATGATCTTTGTTTTGTCCGATGGAAGCGTTCCCTCAACATTTGCTGCCAAGAACATATTACACTTTCAAGTCCCTTTTAAATTTCCCCCTGCTAATGTGAAGACTAGGCTTAAGCTAAGAAAATATAAATATGTAGTTTGCAACTCCAAATTTACGAAAAGTTACATCGATAAAAGTTTCAGCATAAAATCAAGAGTGATATATCCTCCTGTCGATATTGATTCAATTAAACCAGGAAACAAAGAAAAACTGATTATCTCAGTCGGAAGATTTAGCCCTCATCAGCTTCACCCCAAGAAACAAGAAGTTCTAATAGAAGTATTCAAAGAAGTATATAAAAAATTTCCTCAGTGGCGATTAGTCCTGGCAGGGCAAGCGAAAAAAGGTGACGAAAAATATCTCAGGAATCTGAAAAAATCTGTCCGAGGGTTCGGTATAAAAATAGAGGACAACATGAAGGTGGAAGATTTAAGAAACCTTTATGGGAAAGCTTCTATTTATTGGCACGCGACAGGGTTTGGGGAAGACGAAGTAAAAAATCCCGAAAGGATGGAGCACTTCGGCATATCGACGGTAGAAGCACAGGCAGGAGGAGCAGTGCCGGTTGTAATCGGAAAAGGCGGTCAAAAGGAAATTGTTGAAGATAGAAAAACCGGAAGACTTTGGACAACAAAATCCGAACTCTATGATGCAACTATTGACCTCATTAAAGGAGACGAAGAAAGGGAAAAGCTATCAAAAGCTGCAATCAAAAATAGCAAGAGATTTAGTCATCAAGTATTCTTTAATGAATATGAGAAAATTATTTTTTAAAATTTCGCCCGCTTTTCTTTTCACAGTATTACTTGTATTTTTATTCTTTTTGCCCAATCTTTTAAATGGAAAATTTCCAATGCCCTCAGACAGCCTTCTTGGTCTTTATCATCCTTGGCGCGACAATTCCTTTGAAGGATTCATGCCTGGCAAGTTTCCGACAAAAAATCCACTCATAACAGATCCAATTTTGCAAACATATCCATGGAAGCTACAATCCGTTGAATCGTTTAAAAATAAACTCGCCCCCCTGTGGAACCCATATAGTTTTGCCGGGCAGCCTTTACTTTCAAATGTTCAATCTGCCCCCTTCCAAATATTTAACATCACTTTTTTTGCTCTTCCTTTTAACGTCGCTTGGGGAGTAAATATTATTTTGCCCCTACTCGCGACGGGTGGCTTTATGTTTTTTCTTCTAAAAAACTTAGGCTTGTCCAGCGCCGCGTCTGCATTTGGCGCCTTCATTCTCCCCTTTACAGGCTTTTACGTCGCCTGGATGACGTGGGGAACAGTCACAACAACGGCCGTGTGGCTGCCTCTCATTCTGTTATGCATATCCAAAATCACCAAAAAAATCTCTGCAGGGTTTTTTTTACTGCTTACGATTGCAGTTTCGCAAACAATTCTTTCCGGCCACCCTCAAACCGCATTTTATTCGTTAGTTGCATCTGCTTTGTTTTTAATTTTCACTCAAGTTCAGAAGAAAAACTTCCCTTCTGCAGCCATCATCACGTTCGCGATAATACTTGGCTGTCTCATTTCATCTGTCCAAGTCCTTCCTGCGATTGAATTTTCCAATCTTTCGGCAAGAAATACGGACCAAGGATATTACCAAGGCAGAGAAGACTGGTTCATTCCCCCCAAACACCTCATCCAGTTACTTGCACCTGATTATTTCGGCAATCCTGCCACATATAACTACTGGGGAGTCTGGAATTACGCCGAATTTGTAAGCTTTATTGGAATTATGCCCCTTTCGTTTGCGCTCCTTGCAATGGCGAGCAAGAAAAACCATGACAAGAAATACTTTTTCATAACCCTCGTTGCAATCTCACTGCTATTTGGTTTACAAAACCCCATATCCAAAATTATCTATCAGCAAAACATTCCATTTATTTCATCATTTCAACCCTCAAGGATCATATTTTTGCTAGTGTTTGCCCTTTCTGCTCTTACAGCCTTTGGCTTAGATTATTTTTTGAAGGGAAAACCCAAGAAAATATTACTGGTGTCACCCCTATCAATCTTCCTAGTGTTGCTTACAGTTTTCGCCTTCACTTATTTGAATCCAGAAATTTTTCCCAAAGCAGGCAATATAGATGCTTATCGGGTAGCGATCAGAAATCTCATTCTTCCTCTCGCGACTGTATTAGTAGTTATGGCTATATTTACCTTAAGGATTTACAAATTTTCATCGTACTTTCTTATTGCTGCTATTTTTACAGTCTCGGCATTCGAGCTGTTTAGATTCGCAGATAAATTTACACCCTATTCAAAAACCTCATGGATTTTTCCTGAGACGGCAACGACTAGTTTTCTTAAAGCCCAGGAAAAGCCATTTAGAGTAATGACAACAGATAGCCGCATAATGCCCCCAAACACATCAAGTGTTTATCGAATCGAATCAATAAATGGATACGACCCTCTTTATCTTGCGGACTATGCAAAATTTATTACAGTTCTTGAATCACACAACCCACATCAGGAAGCAGGATCGTTTAATAGAATTATTACACCTCAAAATTACAAATCACCCTTAGTAAATCTTCTGAACGTAAAGTACATTTTGAGTTTCAGCGAAATTAAAAATGAAAACTTCGAAAAAGTTTTTGAAGAAGGCGAAACGAAGGTATTCAAAAACAACGGTAGCATGCCAAGGGCATTTTTTGTGGATGAGGTGATTAAGGCAAATTCAAAAGAGGACGAATATTCGAAATTACTTGATAACAACTTCGATTTCAGCAAAACCGCAACTTCACGAGAAATGTCACTTCCAGAAAATGGAGGAGACAAATCACTATCGATAGAATCCTATAGAGACCAGTTTGTGTCACTCAAAACAAAAACTTCACAAGATTCGGCTCTGGTTCTAACAAACGTTTATTATCCAGGATGGAAAGTATACATTGACGAAAAGGAAACAAAAATTTACCCTGCCGATTCTATCTTTCAAATGGTCCTCGTTGCCAGAGGGGAACACGCTATCCATTTCAAATATCAACCCAAAACCTTTTATAATGGTCTAGCCCTAACGGCAGGCGGAACATTTATTACGATCGTTATGTTTTCACTTCTATGGCTCAAAAAATATCGATAGTAATACCCAACTATAATGGTGAAAACCTGTTGTCAAAAAACCTGCCACAGGTGCTTAAAGCTTGCAAAGGTTGCGAAGTCATCGTTGTTGACGACGCGTCTTCTGACAACTCTGTCAAGATTTTAAAAAAAGACTTTAAACAAGTAAAAACCATAATTCACCATAAAAATAGAGGTTTCGGAAAAACTGTAAACGAGGGTGTCAGTGCAGCATCAGGCGATCTTGTCCTGCTGCTAAATTCAGATGTCGTTCCAAAAGAAGGATTCCTCGACTATGCACGTGAACATTTTAAGCAAGAAGATATTTTTGCTGTAGGACTCGCGGATTTAAGCCACGAGAATGGAAAAGTTATAACAAGGGGAAAAGGCGGTGCAAGATTCAGACGGGGATTTTTAGAACACTTTCCTGCAAAGATTGAAGAAGGGGAAACGCTGTGGGTTTCGGGAGGGTCCAGCCTGGTTGACCGAAAGAAATTTAGTGAGATAGGCGGTTTCGACACAACATTCGCCCCGTTTTATTGGGAGGATATCGACCTAAGCTATAGAGCCAGAAAAAGGGGATACAAATGCATTTTTGAGCCGAAATCTAAAGTTGACCACTTTCACGAGGAAGGCGCAATCAAAAAACATTACAAAGAATCATTTGTTAAAAAAGCAGCTTACAAAAACCAATTTCTTTTTGTATGGAAAAACATCGACGATCCAATCTTACTGATAAATCACCTCATATGGCAGCCCTATCATTTTGCAAAAGCATTATTTACATGGGACCTACCTTTCCTGCTAGGATTTCTCTGGGCTCTCAGACAACTTCCACAACTCATATTTAATGATCAGAAAGACAATAATATAAAACCACGGTCTAAAGGCCGTGCTTCTCTGATCTTCGCTCAAAATTCGATCCATCCAGAAGATGAAATCCCTGGTTTTTTCGCTCAGAATAAAATATCAGACAGAAATATAATCAAACAATTTGAAAGATAACAACGTACTCTGGAACCCTATTAAAAAACCTCACATTATCGTAGTTATGCCCGCGTATAACGCAGAAAAGACTGTTAAGAAAACTTACGAGGACTTGCCTAAAGATTTAATTAGCGAAGTTATACTTGTAGACGATGCGTCTGGCGACAAAACGGTTGAAAAAGCAAAGGATCTTGGGATAACGGTTTACACCCACAACAAAAATAAGGGCTACGGCGGCAACCAAAAAACATGCTACGACGAAGCACTAAAGCGAAATCCCGACGTGATAGTTATGGTTCACCCCGATTACCAGTACGACGCAAAGCTTGTTGGAGTAATGTGCGAACCAATTGTTAACGGCAGAACAGACATTATGCTCGGTTCTCGAATTCAAACAAGAAGGCAGGTACTCGCGGGTGGCATGCCTTTGTGGAAATATTTTGCAAATAGGTTCCTAACTCTAGTTGAAAACTTAGCTATGGGTCTCAATCTATCCGAATATCACACCGGATTCAGAGCTTTTTCAAGTGACGTTCTAAGAACAATTCCTTATCCCAAATTTTCCGATGATTTTGTTTTTGACCAACAAATACTGATATCCGCACTCTCATACGGATATAACATTTCTGATATTCCTGTCCCATGTAAGTATTTTCCGGAAGCATCATCAATCAACTTCAAAAGGTCGAGCCAGTACGGAATACTAACTCTATGGACAGTCTTCAGCTATCTTATGCATCAAGCAGGTTTGGTCAAGTTCAAAATATTTAAGTAGCTAAGCGAATGTTCTGGCGGATAAAACTATAAGCAAAATCCCGATTGCGTGTAAAATGATTGACGCAAAGAAAAACCTAAAATGTTTAAATTTAACTCCGGCAAGCATCATTAACCCAAGTTCGTCGGGCAGGGGAGAGATTAGTACAATCGCAGCAAGATATGGCACCAAACCAATAAACAGTTTAGAATGCAAAATCCTATGCGCAACCCTTTTTGCAGATTTTGGTTCAATCAGCTCCAAGTCATCAAGAACCTCTCCTTTTAGGAATCTGTAAATGACCCAATTACCCGCGGATGATCCTATGCCACCGAGCATTGCTACCATTAAAGGATTAGCGCCCTGTTGTGAAATGAGAATAAAAATAGATGTAGAAATGGCGACCGTAAATGTGAATGAAAAAAGAACCCCAGCAAAGATTACTACAAAGATAAGGAGGACAGGGGATGGATAAGCCGTTAAAAATTGAGAAAAAGAGGAATTATGGATGTAGATTGCGATAATTATAGACAAACATAAAATAAAAAAATCCCGAATTAGTCTTCTCTTTTTAAATTTTAATTCTGTCTGCTGCACAATTTAAATATAACAGAACAGAGAAGATATTTAATTGCCCGTGGTAAAATTAACTATGAGTCATAGGAACAACATTATCAAACTGCCTGGCCTGGCTGATCCTCACGTTCACTTCCGAGAACCCGGCGCAACACACAAAGAAGATTTCTCAACAGGAACGAAAGCAGCTATAGCAGGTGGTTACACTCAAGTTTTAGACATGCCGAACAACCAACCTCCAACTATAACTCCAACTACTCTCGAAAATAAAATTAAACTTGCAAAGGGAAAAATATGGTGCGACGTTGGTTTTAATTTTGGGGGAACAGCGTCGTCAGCCAAATATTTCAAAAAGGTTTACAAAAAGGTTTTTGGCGTCAAAGTTTACATGAACCACACAACAGGCCCACTTTTGATAGACAAACTTAAAGAAAGAGAAATTATCTTTAAATCTTGGACCAGCCCTCTTCCTGTAATGGTTCATGCGGAAGGAGAGACCGTGGAAGTAGCGATAAAACTTGCAAAAAAATATCAAAAAAATTTACACGTATGTCATGTTACGGCAGATCAATTACCGGCAATTGAAAAAGCCAAAAAAGAAGGCGTGGTAATTACTTCGGAAGTTACTCCTCACCATTTGTTCTTAAGCAAAAAAGACATGGCAAGACTTGGCCCATACGGCATGATGAAACCCCCACTTCTTTCAAAAAGTGATCAGCAAAAATTATGGAAGAATATAGACAAAATAGACGTCATAGCGACAGATCACGCACCTCACACAAAAGAAGAAAAAGAAGACAAATCAAGCGCCAAATATGGAGTCCCAGGTCTTGAAACAACCTTGCCTTTGATGTTTGACGCAATTGCGCGAGGAATGACAACGACAGAAAGATTAATCGAAATGATATCGACTAACCCAAGGAGAATATTTCATTTGCCACAACAACTTGACACTTTTGTACTTTTAGATTTTTCAAAAACGTTTAAAATTTCAAAAGACAAATTATTTACGAAATGTGCATGGACCCCATTTGAAGGGATGAGTGGAAGGGGAGAGGTAAAAAAAGTAGTCATGCGCGGGAAAACTGTCTTTCAAGATGGGGGTTTTGTAGGAAGGCCAAGTGGAAAGGTTATATACCCCGAGCTTTAATTTTTTACAATACAAGCGTCGAACTTTTGTTTTTCTTCCGCAGTTAATACCTTCACGTCATTGTTCTCAAGTAACTTTTGAATCGATTCAGGACTTAGAGCGCCTTGTACGCATTCAATATTAACTTTTCCGATTCCAGGAAGTTCTGTTTCTGTTGGAGCTTGGACCTCCTGTCCAGACGCGGGAGATTGACTACCAAGTCCCGAAAAGGCACCACTTCTCAAACCTTGAAATATAATAAACAACACAAAAACGCCAATTACAATCCAAATAATAAAGAAAATCGCGGCAAGCGATACCAACATCCTTCGCGAGAGATGCTGCACATTCTCTATAAGACTGTCTTTCTTGCTAGCCATGAGATTAGCTTAACTTGAAACTTATAAAAAGGCAAATGTTAAAATTATGATATGGCAAAAGACGACAAGCTTGCCAAGTATCGATCGATGAGGAGTAAGGACAAAACTCCTGAACCTTTTACATCCAAAACGGCAAACCCTGCCGCTTTATCATTCGTTATCCAAAAACATAAAGCGACAGCACTCCACTATGATTTTAGGCTAGAAGTAAATGGCGCGATGCCATCATGGGCAGTGCCGAAAGGCCCCTCGCTCGACAGCTCTGTCAAAAGACTCGCAATGCAAACAGAAGATCACCCGATCGACTATCAACATTTCGAAGGGGAAATTCCAGAAGGGCAATACGGAGTAGGGCAAGTAATAATTTGGGACAAGGGAACGTATATACCCGAAATGGATGTTAACGGCAAAAGAGTGCAAATAGACGACAAAAAGACGGGTGAAAAAATCATGGAAGAGGGAATTAAAAAAGGCGAAATAAAATTCTTCTTAAACGGAAAAAGGCTGAAGGGATCCTTCGCCCTAGTTAAGACAAAAGGATTTCCTCCTACGAAAAAAGATAACGCATGGTTACTTATAAAACATAAGGATAAATACACTAAAGCTGGCTACGACGCCAAAAAATTCACGACCTCAGTCGTTTCAAACAGATCACTAAAACCTTAAAGGTCTAATAAACTTCCGAGAGCTGAAAAGCCCTCGGCATTGCCTTTCAAGTTTTAGGCCCGCAGCTCGAAAGAGCGAGGCCCGCAGGAAATTACTCTAGTGCAATTCAAATTTTTCGAGTAATTTCCTATTTCCCTCTATTTGGTAATTCAATAAATCAGAATAAACTCCTGGTTTTTTAGCAAGTTCCTGAGGATTGCCTGAATCAACAACTTTACCCTCATCGACAACAATTACCTTATCAACATTTTGAATAGTCGAAAATCTGTGGGCAATAATGATGACGAGTTTTCCTGCCATCAAATTTTCAAGTGCTACCTGAACCTCTCTTTCGCTTTTAGCATCAAGGCTGCTTGTGGCCTCGTCTAAAATTAAAATAGGAGAATTCTTAAGTATGGCTCTGGCGATTTGTATTCTTTGTTTTTGTCCTCCTGAAAGACGAACGCCTCTTTCTCCAACGAGTGTACCCAGACCTTGAGGGAGTTTTCTTACAAATTCCCACGCGTTTGCCTTCTTGAGGGCGGTTATAATTTGCTTCTCGGTGTGTCTCCTATCTCCATATGCAACATTTTCTCTTACGCTTGTGGAAAACAACTCGCTTTCTTGGAATACGAGAGAAACATTACTTCTGATGAAGTTATGAGAAAATTTTTTGTAAGGTTTACCTTTCAAGTAAATCTCACCGCTACCTGGTTCATAAAATTTTAAAATTAAATTAGCGATTGTCGTTTTGCCGGTTCCACTTGGGCCAACGAGCGCAACCGCCTCATCCTTTCCGATCACAAACGACACATTTTTTAGAACGTCACCCGCCTCATCATATGCGAAGGAAACATTTTTGAATTCGATAGAAGCATCACGAATAATAGAAACTGCATCTCTCGAGTCGAAGTCTTCCGAAGAAGGTAGATTTAGAATCTCGAAATATTCCTTAGACCCGCTCTCTGCAGTCTGTATCTGAGTAAGCATGAACGACATTGCAAAAAGAGGCCTCCTTGCCTGGGTAACAAGCTGAAGAATTAAAACCATCGTACCGATCGACATCGAACCAGAAAATGCGCTGTAAAAAACTACAAGGTTAATTGCGAGTAATATTATGTGCAACGAAAAATTACGAGCAAAATCAAAAATATGAAAAGTCCGACTTTGCTTTGCATAAATTTTGTTAATGTCTCCAAGACTTTTTTCTAAAAATTTATATTCGGCTTTTTGACTATTAAAGCTCGTAACTAATTTAATATTAGAAACTACTTCTTGGATTCTGCCTCGAGTTATATCTTCGATTTTATTTTTCTTTATCTCTTCCAAACCCCACTTTTTGGCACTCCAGTAGCTAAGAGTAAGGTATATAGGAAAAAGTAAGAAAGTAAAAATCGCAATTGGAATATTATAGTAAGCAAGCACCGCTATCGTGAATATGCTCTGCAAAAGCATAGGCAACATAAAGTTAGTCGCTGCATTCACAAAATTTTGAATAGACGTAATCGCTCTATTTAACTGATGAACTATTTTGCCCGATATTTCACTATCAAAATAACTCTGGGGCAAAGCAAGTATTTTGTAGTAAAATTTTTCCGTTAAATATTTTCTCAGTCTACCGGCAAAATGATCTCCAAGCCTTTCGCTAACAGAAGTAAGCAAAACGCCCATTAAATTTGCACCAAAGGCAACGGCAATTAAAAGTATCAATCTTTGTGTACTTGCGCCGTGTCCCTGAATCTTTGAAACAATCTCATCGACTATAAACTTTGAAAGTACAGGGGCAACGAGTTCAATTGCGGCAGTCAAAAGAATTAGTACCGCAAGGGGAAAAATTAGATGATAAAGGGGCCGCGAAATCTTTATTATGTTTGCTATGTTCTTCATGATTTAAATGAGCGCCTTTAGTATTCTCCAGGTACGCTCAAGTTCCGTTTCACTTCGAACAATATAACTTTTTGAACTTAACAATTTAGAATTATTGAAAACAGCAAACTCGAGAGGAATACTCCCAGTATTTGTAGCTTTTAACCACATACTAACATTTGTGTCTTCACCCGGAAATATTTCTTCTTTTTCAAAACTTATATCCCACATCCCTGCATCTTTCGAATTGGTTTCAAGTTTAAGGTCGGACGTATGCCAAATGTAATGCCCCTTATTTTTAAATGTAATCTTTACTCTTTTGCCCACATCGCGAACGACAAACTCTGGAATGTTCGACTTTATCTCTGATGCAAGATCTTCGCGTGCAGGGCTGCCGGCAATTTTATCTAGATTGGCAATGGTCGTGTATTGATCGAAATATTTTTTCCCAAGAACTTGTCCTTGTACTTTGAAAGAAAAGTCATAAAAAAGAGACTCGGGATAATTAAAAATAAAAGGTGTAACAGCTACAACTCGTTCGTCATTCCAAATATCACGAAAAGAGGCTTCAAAATAATCAGAAACGGTTTCTTCGGTTAACACTTCAGAACGCTTCCAACCTGTCTCTGTAATAAATACAGGCAAGTTTTTGCCATTTAAATAAGGAGAAAGAACAGAAAGCTCCCATTTGTATCCGTCTATTCCTGTACGGCCCGACTTAAGTGGGCTTGCGCTAAATTCCGGATTTGGGTAAGAGTGTGAAGCAAGCCCATCAAATTCCTTGAAGATCCCACCTTTATGCTCCTCCATTTGTGCAAAGTAAATATCTGCACTCATCGCACCTTCGCTGTTTTCCATAAGAGCAAGATCCAAAGGAGCGCCCAAAACAAAAAAGTCATCACTCCGTCTTTTAAGCTCGGAAATTGTTTTGGACAATTCGTCCGTATAACTTTTCGGGTCTACCTGCCCTCCCCACTCGGAGCCATGATTAACCTCGTTATAAACTTGCACGTATCTGATCTTTGTGGGCCAGGGAAGAGCGGACAAAAACTCAGCCCACTGTGCCGCGTCATCCTTTTCCGGTCTTTGCCACGAGCCTTGGTCAAACTTCGTTGCAATACGAACGATGGGTATTAAATGGTATTTCGACAGCTGGTGAAAAACTCCCCGCCACCTATCTATATCTCTTTCATTTTTAGTGACAAGTAGCAGCACGTAACCCCAATCGCCATTGCTGTTTACCATCGAAGCAGCTTCTTCTATTTCCGACTCCGGCGAAAGCAAGCCTATCCCTACCTTATTATTATGTACATTTATTGGATCATAAACGGCATAGACGTCAAAAGGCAGTATAAAAACAACCAAAAGTATTAAAAATATATATTTTAGTTTTAAAAAAAAGCTCATAATATCTATCTTTGTGCTAGAATTTTTCTAGAGTGAAAATATTATACAACTCGACTTTCTTAGCGATCATTCTCCTAATCGCAATTTCTGCCCCCGCCTTAAAATCGCTCGCGCAAAACGGACTATATACTAGCCATGACGGAGAAACCCACACGGCTAGAATCGCACAGTACTACCTAGCACTGCAGGACTTCCAAATACCACCCCGAATCGCCCCAACATTATACAGTAGCCTCGGTAGCCCAATGTTTGTATACATATACCCAGCGCCTTATTTTCTTGGTGCTGCAATTCATTCTCTCGGAATTTCCTATCAGCATTCATTTAAAATCTTGATGGCTTTTGGTTTTATTTTCTCAGGTGTTTTTTCTTATCTTTGGCTAAAAGAGATTTTCAAAAGCCAAAAAGCTGCGCTCGTTGGGGCAATCTTCTATATTTGGGCTCCTTACAGACTTTCTCTAATCTATGTAAGGGGTTCAATATCAGAACTGCTCGCATATACTTTCACGCCTCTCGTTTTTTATTCAGTTACAAAACTCTCGAAAAAACTGAACATAAAATGGACAGCGATAACTGCTCTTTCGACAGCTCTTTTGCTGCTGTCCCAAAATCTTGTTGCCATGATCATTCTTCCCGTTGTTGGAACATACATCCTCGCGCTGGCAATTTCTAAAAAGTCGCCTAAATTTTTTGCTCTAGCCACTCTTTCAATAATTTGGGCAGCCGCGATTGCCAGCCTCACTTATCTACCCTCACTTTTGGAAAAACATTACGTAAGACTTGAAGAGATTATCGCCGTTGCATATCCCGACCATTTTATCTCCTTAAAACAATTAATATATTCTCCTTGGGGATACGGATTTGATCTGGTTGGCGTAGTTGGCGACCAAATGTCTTTCCAATTAGGTCTTGCTCATATTCTAGTTCTCACAATGGCCACAAGTCTTATCATATTTTTCGCAGCATGTGTTCTAGTTCATAAAAATTTCCTTAATTCTTATCTAGAAGTAGACAGTAAGACCCTTAACCTCAGCGCCCTATTCTTGTTAATTTTTGCATTTAGCATTTTTCTCGCTATAAAAAGTTCCCCCTCTATATACATTTGGAAAAATATTGACTTGCTCAGCGTTATCGACTTGCCGTGGAGGCTTCTAGGTGTGACCACTCTCAGCGTGGCCTTCCTGGCCGCATATGTTGCAAAATCAGTAAAGATTACACTTTTTTCAATACTCTTAATTGCAGCTGTTCTAGTTGCAAACAGAAACCACTTAAGAATCAACGAAAAAGTTTTATTTAGCGACGAATATTTTGAAAATTATTCACAATCCGCAACTCAATATGGAGAATTTACACCTAAAACTCGTCACACGACAAATGCTCCCGAAGACTTTAACAAATCCGAATTCGTTGATATCGATGAAGGCATAGCTAAAGTAAGAAGCCTCGAAAACAAATCCAATAAAATTATCTTAGTTGTAAATGTAGAAACTCTGCGGGCAAGGATGCGTCTTAACAGGTACTACTTTCCAGGGTGGGAAATAAAAGTTGACGGTAGGAAGCTAGAGCCGCATGAAATTACTGTGACCGGATCAAGTTATAAAGCTTTAAATTGGCAAAAAGATATGTCTGGGCTTATGGCAATAAGATTGCCAGCAGGCACCCATTTAGTTGAAGCTAAGTTCACAGAAACTCGACTTCGTGCTCTTGCAGATTTAATAACGTTTGTGTCACTAACTGCAGCGCTTTTTGTAGCTCTTCGATATGCTAAAACGTAATCTACCCATCATCGCAATCGTTTTATTAGCTGCAGTTCTGCGACTTTATCATCTTAACAAAGTACCGCCAAGCCTTAACTGGGATGAAATCGCAAATGGTTACAACGCCTACTCAATCCTCAAAACTGGAAAAGATGAGTTTGGAAGCAAATTACCTTTGGCATTCAGGTCTTACGACGATTATAAGAACCCTCTTTATATATATGCAGTCGTTCCATCAATAACCGTCTTTGGGCTCAACGATTTTTCAGTCCGACTTCCCTCCGTTATCATTGGAACTTTAACCATCCTCACAACCTATCTCATGACCAAAGAACTTTTTAAAAACAAAAATATAGCTCTTTTTTCAGCGCTTTTTTTGGCAGTTTCTCCCTGGCATCTCCAATTATCCCGTGTAGCCTTTGACACTAACGCTGCTATTCTTTGGTTTACTCTTGGCATTTGGGCCTTTATAAAGGGTACAAAATCACAAAGCAAAAAAACATTAGCATGGTTTTCGATAACATCTTTGGCGTTTGGATTAAACCTTTTTACATATCACACTGCCCGAGTTTATGTGCCTCCCTTTTCCTTATTTCTCATATTCCTATACCGAAAAGAACTTCAAAACATTAAAAAATACTTAATCTTGCCAGCAATAATTGCCGCCACTTTTGCAATTTGTCTTCTGCCCCTCATTTTCTCAACAGCCGGTCAACAAAGGTATCAAGGAACTACTATATTTGGTGACAAATCGCTCCATTTTAAAAGTGCCGAACTTATTGCCCAGGACGAAAAAAACGGCCAGAAATTTACAGGAAGAGTTTTACATAATCGCCGTTTTGTTTATATACCCAAACTTATAGAAAATTATCTTTCGCACTTTAGTTCGAACTTTCTTTTCTTCGACGCTGATCTTGAAATACACCACGCACCAGAGATAGGGCTACTGTACTTATGGGATTTACCTTTTATAGTCGCGGGCGCCTACTTCTTAATAAGAGGCAATTTCGACCAAAAAACTAAATTGCTCTTAATTTTCTGGTTTTTAACAGCGCCAATTGCTTCGGCAATTACCTGGGAGGCACCTCACGCAAGAAGAAGCGAAATGTTTCTTCCCGTATATCAAATTCTTGCCGCAATCGGCGTTTTAACACTTATTAGTTACACAAAAAGAAAAACTCTACTTACGACTTTGATATTCTCAGCCCTATTTCTTAATGTTGCCTTTTACCTCCACCAATACCACAAACATCTCCCTCTGGAATTTGCTAAATCTTGGCTTTACGGCAGAAAAGAGGCTGTTATGTTCACAGAAACAAACAAGCAAAATTATGAGAAAGTTATAGTTTCAACTAAATTGGAGCAGCCGCATGAGTTTTGGCTGTATTACTCAAAGTACGACCCTCAAAAATATCTAGAAGAAGGAGGAACAATCTCCGGCGGTTTTTTGGAAACGAGGAATAAGTTCGACAAATACTATTTCAAACCGATCGAATATGAAAAACAAAAACAAGAGGCCAAAACTTTGTTCGTCACCCTTCCTTCAGAACTCCCATCAAACACTACTCTGCTTAAAGTTATAAAATATCCAAACGGGGAAGACGCGATTTACATCTTCAATTAAATGAAAAAGTACCTATTTGTCTCAATAATACTTCTTGCGTCGATCCTAAGGCTTTATCATCTCGGATCCACACCCCCCTCACTTTACTGGGATGAAGCGTCATTAGGCTATAATGCTTATTCAATTTTAAAAACGGGCCATGACGAGCATGGAAATTTCCTACCACTAACCAACTTTCCCGCCTTCGGCGACTACAAACCGCCGCTTTATATTTACGCAACCGTTCCCTCAATTGCAATTTTTGGCCTAAGCGAATTTGGGATAAGGTTCCCGTCAGTTTTTTTTGGAATCTTAACCGTAGCGTTAACATATTTCCTGGCAAGAAAAATATTCAAAAATGAAACAGTAGCAATTCTTGCCGCTTTTTTTCTGGCAATTTCTCCTTGGCACCTGCAGCTTTCAAGAGGTGCATTTGAAGGAAATTTAGCCTTATTTTTCTCGACTTTGGGAATTTATCTTTTCGCTAAATTTGCTCAAGATAAACCAGCCTACATTTTTCCGTCAGCTCTATCATTCCTACTTGCGATGAATACGTTTACAGCCCAAAGGCTCTTTGTGCCATTTATCCTATTGATTCTTGCCATCCAGTTTAGAAAACAAATTCTTGACAATATTAAAGTTGTCGCAGTTTCGGCAGTCATCGCCGGAGTTTTATTTTGGCCACTTTTTAATTTCGCAACTCGAACCATGGAAGGCAGGCTTCGTTTCAACGAAGTCTCTATATTTAAAGACTTAAAGCCCAGCGATGAATCTATTAAATATAGAAACCAAGACAATAACCCGTTAATCTCAAGGGTAATCCACAACAGAAGACTTTTTTACGCCAATGAGTATCTTAAGCATTATCTTGACGCCTTTAATCCAACATTTCTTTTCACAAAAGGCGACATAAACCCCCGCCTTTCAATGCAAGAAGTTGGTGAGCTTTATTACGTTGATATTGCACTTATCACGGCTGGGATATATTTTTTAATTTCAAAAAAACACAAATATGGTTTCCTGTTGCTTGGGTGGCTACTTGTATCTCCTCTCGGGCCTGCAACAGCAAGGGAAACACCACACGCCCTGAGAATGATTCACATCTTGCCTACATTTCAACTCATAGCGGCCTTTGGTCTCTATCATCTATACCAAAAGATAAAGGTAAAGAAAATATTCATAACAGCAATTACCTTGCTTCTCGTAGGCCAATTCATATTTTACTTACACATATATTACGTCCACTGGCCACGCGAGTATTCTGGAGAATGGCAATACGGATACAAACAGATGGTAAATGCCATCGAACCCTTGTACCAAGAAGCTGACCAGATAATAGTAACCAAGAACCTTGGAAGACCCTATATATATCTCTTACTTTACTTACAATACCCTCCCGATAAGTACGTTCAAAATGCTAAGATTACAAGGGACCAATTTTACTTTATAAACGTTGATGGCTTTGAAAAATTTCATTTTGTTTACTCCCAAAATGAAGTTGAACAGCGAGGAAATATCATATACGTTATGCCAAGAGGAGGCACGCCTTCTGGCGCACAAAAGATTGAAGAAATTAAAAACCTAAAAGGAGAAACGGTTTTCGAAATATCAAAAATTAGTTTAAACCAATGACAAGTCTTGCCAAATTTTTACAAAAACCAATTATATTTTGGATCCTAATAACCGCAACGTACTTTGCAACAAGGCTAATAAATCTTTCTATTATCCCCATTTTTACAGACGAAGCCATTTATTCATTCTGGGCTCAAGTTGCTTTAAATGACCCTGCAAATAGGTATATTTCCTTAGTAGACGGCAAACAGCCTTTGTTTATATGGCTTGCGGCAATTAGCCAAAGGGTAGTCAGCGAGCCGTTAATCGCAAGCAGATTAGTCTCTGTCTTTGCTGGGTTCGCTTCAATAGTCGGCATTTATTTATTAGGACGAGAGCTATTTAGCAAAAAAACTGCCATTTTGGCATCCTTACTATATTTAGTGTTGCCCTTCACACTCTTGTACGACCGAATAGCCCTTTACGACTCACTTCTTACAACGTTTTGTATTTATGCCGTATTTTTTACAGCAAGACTTGCAAAAAAACCCGCCCTCGATACTGCTTTTTTAGCGGCATTTGCAATTGGTGGCTCCCTAATCACCAAATCCTCTGGATTCTTCTTCCTTTACCTAATGCCTTTTTCCCTTATTCTCTTCAACTTCAAGAAGAATGTTGCAAGGTCGCTTGCAGTATGGGGGTCGTATGCATTTTTAATTTTTGTGTTGTCGCAAGTTATCTTCAACAGCCTTAGGCTTTCACCTCTTTTCTACATAATTGAACAGAAAAACGCGGAATTTATAAGAACTACGCAAGACGTAATAACAAATCCTACCGATTCTGTTATCTCAAACTTCACAACAATGGTTGGTTGGCTTAACTCCTATATCGGAACAGGTTTGTTGATCGTTTTTGTAGCAAGCGTTATCTACGCACTTATCAAAAGAAACAAAGCAGCCATATTTTTATCAGCATACATTTTTGCTCCGTTTGCCTTCGAAGTTTTATACAACGAGATCTTGTACCCGCGATTTATGCTGTTTTATTTCCCTTTCATCTTGCTGATGATTGCCTACTTCACAACAACACTTCTTGAAAAATTTCCGCAGCGCAGAAAAATTATCGTGGTTGTTTTTGCATTACTACTCCTTATGCCCACGCTTAACTCAGTGAAGCTTCTCACAGACCCACCTTCAGCAAAAATTGCCAAGAGCGATTCGGACCAATATTTCAATTCTTGGCCCGCAGGATATGGTGTCAATGAAGTCGTAAGCATCTTAAAAAATGAATCAAAAGACAAAGACATATATGTTGGAACGCAAGGTACTTTCGGGCTCTTTCCTTATGCTCTCAACATTTATTTTCCAACAGGCAGCAGGGTCCACATATCGAGTTACTGGCCCGTCGATCCAACTAACATACCAGAACAGATTCTCGCGGCTTCAAAAAATAATAAAACATTTTTTATATTTAATGAGAATCAAGCCGAAGTCAACAATCCACGTCTCAAAGAGGTCGCTAAATTCCAAAAGGGAATAGGCAGTAGTTACATGCGACTCTACGAAGTAAATCCCGGCCGCAATTTGGAGTGAAAAGCAAAACAATATTATTTACGATACTAGCACTCGCGTTTGCCCTAAGGTTTTTCCAGTTAGGCCAAGTACCGCCTAGTCTTAACTGGGATGAAAACAGCAATGCTTACAATGCATACTCAATACTCAAAACTGGTAGGGACGAATACGGAAATTTCTTACCGCTTGCAAATCGTTCGTTTGACGATTACAAGCCTCCTCTTTATATGTATCTTAGCGTCCCATCGATAGCAATTTTCGGCCTCACCCCTTTTGCAGCAAGGTTACCGTCCGCAGTCTTTGGCTTTCTGACAGTTCCACTTGTATATTTATTAGCAAGAAAACTTTTCCAAAATTCATCAAACAAAGAAACGATTGCACTTATTGCTGCCCTTCTACTCTCAATAGCGCCCTGGCACTTACATTTTTCAAGAATAGGGCTAGAAGCAAATATCGGTCTTTTTCTAACAGTTGCAGCTGTAACAACTTTCCTATATGGCATAACCAATAAAAAATTACTCATATTATCAGCCGTCCTCTTTGTTCTTTCCCTTTATGCCTACCACGCTCAACGAGCAACAACCCCTCTTCTTCTTTTAACGCTCGTTGTGATTTTTAAAAATGAAATAAGAAATTTCCCTAAAAAATATAAAGCTGCGTTTGTTGCCATTATCCTAACAGGTGTAGCTATCCTAATTATTCTTGCACCCCGAGAGACTTTTACCGGTAGATTGCAGCAAGCCGGGAGTGAAGCACGAAGAGAGGATATCGAAAAATCAATTAAGTACTTAGAATATGATAACCTTTCACCTTTTTCAAAAATAGTCCATAACCGTAGGGTGACCATTGCTCAAACCGCACTCAACAATTACCTACAAAGTTTTGATTTAAATTTCCTCTTTACAAGAGGTGACGACAACTCAAGGCATCACGTCGACGGCATTGGGATGCTATATCTCTTTCAGCTACCGCTTGCGCTTATTGGGATATTTCTTCTTGTAAAACACAAGAATAAAGAGGCATTACTTATACTAGCTTGGCTGTTAATCGCCCCCATCCCAGTCGCGCTTGCCAGGCCTTCTCCACACGCCATAAGGAGCTTCAGCATGGTAATACCTTTAACCATAATTTGTGCACTTGCACTCAGCGTCTTAATTCAGCAGAAGGGGAAGTATAGAATAATTGCTCAAGGGGTGACAATCATCGCAGTTGCATCGTCCTTATTCATATACCTGCACGAATACTTTTACCACTATCCAATCACTCATGCTTTCTCCTGGCAATATGGATACGCTCAAGCAGCAGTAGAATCAAATAAACTCAAAAACGATTTTGACAAGGTTATAGTAGACAAATCGATTGAACAGGCTTATGTATTCTGGCTCTTTAATACGAAATACGACCCAAAGAACTTCCAAGAAAACGGAAACGCTAACTCTTTTGATAAGTTTTACTTCTCAGATCAAGCACCGACGAACCCAAGAGAACTCTTTGTCAGTGCGTCAGATTTACCCGAAGGATTTAAAACTGTCGCATTAATAAATCTCCCAAACGGGGAAAAATCGATTAAAATTGGTTACAAGGAAAAATGAAAAAAACACAAATTTCTGTCGCACTGGCTACATTTAATGAAGAAGAAAACATAATAGACTGCATAGAATCGGTAAATAAATTTGCGGACGAAGTAGTAATTGCAGACGGCGCATCTGTCGATCGAACTGCGGAGATCGCGGAAAAACTAGGCGCAAAGGTAATTAAAACAACAAATAAACCGATGTTCCACACCAACAAAAATCTTGCGATAGATAACTGTCATGGACAGTGGATATTTTTAATAGACGCAGACGAAAGGGTGTCTGAAGAACTAGCACGCGAAATTAAAGAAACTATTAAAAAAACACCTTCCGAAAACGGTTTTTGGATTAACAGAAGAAACTGGTTTTTGGGCGGGTACTTAACAAAAGGCGGCGCATATCCCGACAGTGTTATAAGACTCTTTAGAAAAGGTAAGGGTAGATTGCCGGAAATAAGTGTTCACGAACAGGTCAAAATTAAGGGTGATGTCGGCCATCTTAGAAACGATATTCTCCACTTGGCCGACCCAAACTTTTCAAGATACCTAACAAGAGCAAACCGCTACACATCTTTCACTGCCAGCAAGTTAAAAGAGCAAAACACGAGAACAGATATACTCACCTTTTTATATTACGTCCTGATCAAGCCGCCGGTCACTTTCTTAAAAATCTACTTTAGGCATAGGGGTTACAAAGATGGTTTCCGAGGCTTTATTTGGGCTCTATTTTCCGGTGCGCATCATTATTATGCCTATGTTAAGTATTGGCATGAAAATGGGACAAAAATAAGATGAAAGTAGCAATCGATACAACCCCAATAGACTCAGGACACAGCTTCAGAGGAATAGGAAGTTACACTAAAAACTTAGTAGACGAACTGAAAAAAGGGGATTGGGGAATTGATTTTGAGTTTTTTAATAATGCTTCCTCTCCCCCACCGGCAGACGTAATCCATTACCCGTATTTCGATCTCTTTTTTCATACCCTCCCAATTAAAAAAAATTCAAGAAGGGTAGTGACAATCCATGATGTAATTCCTTTAGTCTTTCCCGAGCGATTTCCATCCGGAATCAAAGGATACATTAATTTATTTTTGCAAAAAAAAGCCTTAAAGAACACAGACGCAATAATTTGCGACTCACAAACATCCAAAAAGGACATAATAGAAAAACTTTCAGTTCCGGAAAAGAAAGTACATGTGGTATACCTCGCTCCATCGAAAAGTTTTAAAAAATTAGCAAACCAAAAAGTACTCGAGAAGATTAGAAAGAAATACAAATTACCAAAAGAATTTGCTCTTTACGTTGGAGATGTGAACTGGAATAAAAACATTATCAACTTACTCGAAGCGATTAAACACTCTGGAACAAATTTGGTAATGGTCGGCAAGGCACTAGAGGACGAGAACTTAATACAAACAAAACAGATCAATAAAAAAATAAAAGCACTCGGTTTGTCCGGCGAAGTGACTAAAACTGGGTATACACCTGAAGACGATCTGGTTGGAATCTATAATCTTGCCACGGTCACCGTCTCGCCATCTTACTATGAAGGATTCGGCTTACCCGTACTTGAGAGCATGGCAAGCGGAACGCCAGTCATTTGTTCGAATGTCGCGTCGCTATCTGAAATAACAGGTGATGTTGCAACCTATTGCGACCCCGATGACCCAACAGATATTTCAAACAAAATAAAACTGATTACAAATCTTTCTTCTCAAGAAAGAAAAAGCCTTTCGGAAAAATCCCAAAAACATGCGATACAGTACTCGTGGGCTAAAACAGCAAAGGATACTGTCGCAATTTACAAATCAATATAATGTCATTTAAAAAGGTATTTTTTAATATCCTCCCCCTTTTTGTATTATGGAGAATATTTTTATTTGCGGTTGCCTATCTCTCTCCTCACCTTATACCTGCTTTTGGAGCAACATTTCCATATTCGCAAGAAAGACTTATCTCAACGCACCTACCACACTTTATCTGGGCATTCGGAAATTTCGACGGCGTTCACTATCTTGGCATTGCTGATATGGCCTATGCCGCCCAATACACTCAAGCGTTTTTCCCCATCTTTCCAGTCCTGATTAAACTCGCCTCAACTCTTACTGGTGGAAATTTACTTATTGCTGCGCTTGTCGTATCCAATTCAGCTTTTCTTTTGGCGCTGACGATTTTTTATAAGTTAATTGCTGAAACTTACAACTCCAAAACTGCCCTCTGGTCAGCGGTATTTCTTCTAAGTTTTCCAACGTCATTTTACTTTGGGGCTGTTTATACTGAAGGCATCTTCTTTCTACTTGTTATTTCGGCATTTTATCTCGCAAACCGAAATAAAATTATCCTCGCATCAATTATCGGAGCATTTGCTTCAGCGACACGCCTCGTGGGCGTATTTCTCGCCGTCGCGCTTGCTCTTAAAAAGAAAACAAATCCATTTCCGCCACTTCTTATCGTCCCTCTAGGGCTCGTTGGCTATATGATTTATCTGAAGTTAGAGTTTAACCAACCACTATATTTCTTGACTTCCCAGGCAATATTTGGTCAAGAAAGATCAACAACCTCGATAGTTCTGCTGCCACAAGTGCTTTACAGGTACTTAAAGATCGCCAGTACCACCAGCGGCCAAACTTTACAAATCGCCCTTTTTGAACTATTCTCAACCCTTTTTGCGCTTG